>CAIPYM010000076.1 GCA_903869345.1 uncultured Pseudomonadota bacterium | reverse complement strand
GGGGCGCCACGGCGGTGGGGACAGGACAAAAAGGAGAAATCTAGGCCGTGCCGCAGGCTAGAAAAGGACATCGGCACGTCCGGGCGCAGCAGGATTTCCTCGCTGAAAGGGGGTGCCTGGGTGTTTGTTAAGAGTCCCTCAGCTTTTTTGCCGTAGTCTCGGGCATGAAGAACAGGGCGAGACCACGGACAAGGCGGTCTCGATTCGTGCGGCCCCGTAGCTCAACTGGATAGAGCACCGGCCTTCTAAGCCGGATGTTGCAGGTTCAAGCCCTGCCGGGGTCACCACGTTTTTCCCGCCCTGGCGAGGTTTCGCCCCCTGTTTCCCTCCGCCGCGCGTCTGCTATACCGAAGGCGTCTGAATCGTCAGGCTTCCTTCACGCCTTTTCGGCGGAGACGCGGCCCGTGCTCATTCCTTTTGTCGCGCATTTCGTGGACGTTTGCCGTCGCCGAGCGTTGTTGGTTGTAGGGATCGCGGGGATTCTGACGGTGCTTTTGGGCGCGTTTGTCGCGACGCACCTGCGAATCAACACCGATCTGGACACCATGTTTGCCAGCGATTTGGCCTGGCGGCAGAACGAACAGGCCCTGGAACAGGCGTTTCCGCAAAACCAAGACCGCCTGGTCGTCGTGATTGACGCGGCGAACACCGACGCGGCGGAGCAAGCGGCCACGGTCCTGGCCGAAGCCATGCAAGCGGCGCGACAACCCCTTCCGCCGAACGCTTTGCCGGGAACGGAACGTCGGCCATGGTTTGCGAACGTCACGCGGCCCGACGCTGTGCCGTTCTTCCGCACCCACGGGTTGCTGCTGCTGCCCCTGAACGATCTGACCGCGCTGACAACCGCCCTGGCGCGGGCCCAGCCGGTTTTAGGGGCTGTTGCGGCGGACCCCTCACTCCGTGGGCTTTTGGGACTCTTCGCGTTGATCCGGGAGGGCACCCAGCACGGTGCGCTGGACCCCGCCACGTTGGAGCAACCTCTTGAAGCCCTTGCGCAAAGCCTTGAGGTTGCCTCAGCAGGGCGCGTTGTGCCTTTCCCCTGGCAAAGCCTGGCGGGGGGAGCGGGGAACACCGGGGGCCTTGCGGCCTCGCGCAAACTGATTCTCGCACAGCCCGCGTTGGATTACGGTGCCCTGACCCCCGGCGCGGAGGCCAGTGAGGTTCTCCGGCGTTTGGCCGTCGAGCACGACCTAACGCCCGAGCACGGCGTGCGGGTGCGCCTCACGGGGTCGGTCGCCCTCAACGATGAAGAATTCGCGACCGTGGCCGAGGGCGCATGGATCTCCACAACGCTCTCGGTTGTGTTGGTGATCGTGCTGTTGACGGCGGCTTTGCGGTCCTGGCGTTTGGTCGCCCCGATTCTGGTGACATTGGCCGCAGGGTTGGTGGCGACAACGGCGTTTGGGCTGGCGGCGATTGGGTCGCTCAATCTGATCTCGGTCGCGTTTGCCGTCATGTTCATCGGCATCAGCGTGGATTTTGGCATTCAGTTCGGCGTGCGGTACCGCGAAGCGCGGCACGAGGAATCAGCGCCCGCCGCCGCGTTGCGCCTGACCGCGCGACGGATCTCGGGGCCTCTGACCCTTGCAGCGTTGGCGGCGGCGTCAGGGTTTGTCACGTTCATCCCAACAGCTTACCGGGGGGTGGCGGAACTGGGACTCATCACCGGTGCGGGCATGTTGATCGCCCTGGTTTTGAATCTGACTCTTTTGCCCGCCCTTTTGACGCTCTTCCACCCGCACGCCGAGCCGAAAAACGTTGGCTACGCTTGGGCCGCGCCGCTGGACCGGTTTTTGCTGCGCCATCGACGGCGTGTCCTGGGGGTGGCCCTGATTCTGGGCCTCGTGGGAAGTTGGGGCGCGACGCGTGTGGCGTTTGATGTCGATCCCCTGAACCTCAAGGACCCGGCCAGCGAATCCGTCGCCACGCTCCGGGATTTGATGCAAAACCCCTTGTTCAGCCCGCTCACCATGACGGCCCTCGCACCCACATGGGAGGACGCGGCGGCGCTCGCCAAACGGCTTGAGGCGCTGCCCGAGGTGGGCGGCGTGATGTGGCTCGGAAGTTTTGTGCCCGAGGACCAAGACGCCAAGCTCGCCCTGCTTCAGGACACGTCCTTTATCCTGGGGCCCAGCCTGAATCCGCCGACCGTGGCCCCGCCGCCCGATGAGGCCGCCCTGGAAAACGCCTTGCGCACGGCGGCGAGCGACCTGCGAGGTTTAGGTCCCTCAGATTCCCCGTCAGCCTTGCGCGTGGCAGCCACCCTGGAGCGCATCGCGGACACGCACGATTCAGCCCTTTTTCAACGCCTGCATGCGACGTTTGTGGACGGGCTTCTGGCTTACCTCCAGGGCCTCCGAGGGGCTCTCGGGGCCACGCCCGTGACGCAGAAGACTCTTTTAGAGGCGACCGACCTGCGGGAGGACTGGGTCGCCCCCGATGGACGGCTCCGTCTGGAGATTCGCCCCGCTGCGACCTTGCGGGACCGTGCGACTCTGGTCACCTTTACGGATGCCGTTCGGCGCGTAACCCCCGAAGCGGGCGGGGGGCCCCTGTCCCTCCGCGAATCCGGCGAGGCCATCACCCGTGCCTTCGTGCAAGCGGGCGTGGGGGCGCTGCTCGCGATCAGCTTGTTGGCCTTTGTCGCCCTCCGGCGCCTCAGGGATGTCGCGCGGCTCTTGCTTCCCCTTGTCTGGGCCGGGGCTATGACCCTTGGGACCCTGACGTTCGCGGGACTCTCCCTCACGTTCGCCAATATTATCGCTCTTCCTTTGCTGCTGAGCCTAGGGGTTTCGTATTCGATTTATTTTGTCATCGCGTGGCGTGAGGGTGCGAAAGGACTCGTGCAATCCAGTTTGGCGCGAGCCGTCCTCTTCAGTGCGGCGACAACCACGGTGGCTTTTGGAACCTTCATCCTTTCTTCCCATCCGGGCACGCGGGGCATGGGCATTCTGTTAACCTTTTCGCTTTTGTACTTGCTCCTGGGGACGTTCCTGGTCCTCCCTGCGCTTCTCGGTCCCCCTCCTCGAGGCCGAGCGATCGCAGAGGACCCCAGAGGTTGAAGAGAATTCCCAGCCCTTTGTGCCGTCCGATTCCCCTTCTTTGGATGCCCCTATGACCCCCGACGAGATCATCGCCCGCCTTGTTCAGGTTCTCCCGGAAGCGAAGGTTACGCTGGAGGATCTTCGAGACGACGGGACACATCACGCGCTGACCGTCACCCACCCTGCGTTTGCGGGCGTTTCTCTGGTGGATCAGCACAGGCGCGTTCACGCGGCCTTCGCAACCGCCCCCGGTGGCTGGCCCGAGACATGGCGGCTCACAACGCGCTCGCACGCGTGACAGGCGACGAGACTCTCAGCGCCTTAGCGATCCCCCGCCTCGGAACTTAAGGCGCTTCGTGGGGGCGTCGCAGAAGCTCATCCGCCGAAAGCGGGACGCCCGTCGGCGCAGGGGGCAAGGCCGCAGCAGCAGGGGCCCCCCGACGTTGAGCGTCCATACGCCCCTGGAGGTCCATCAAACGCGCAACCTCCGGTGGCATCTGAGCCCCCGGCGGCAAGGAGGCCATCGCCGCTGCAAGCCCCGCCGGGTCCCCACCACCGGCTATTTGTGTGAGCGAGGGCACCTTGGGGGGCATAAGAATCAGGTACCCCGCCAGACCTGCAACCAGCGCCAGCCAGACCCACCCCAACCGGATCGGCAAACGGCGAAGGGAACGTTGGGAGAAAATCGCCTTGCGCACGACCAAATAAGCTTCCCACGCCGCCTCTTGGTGGCGGAACGCCACGACAGGACGAAACACGCCCGGAGGGGCCGCCACGCCCAAATGCCAGACGCCCTCTTCTTGGCGAATCTCCACGGTAAAGTGGGGGTGCTTTTCAAGGTCCAACTGCCAAACGCGCGGCGGAAGGCCCGCATCGAATCGTACGATCAAACGCGCGGGCCCAACGATCTTGGCCCGTGTTTTCACAGGGGACGCCGACCCCCAAAGCGTTGAGACGAGAAGGGACATGAACCACTCCTTTCTAAAAAACACCGCCCGGACGGGCGATTACGAGGACGCCTTTGCAGGGCGTGGGCCGCGCTTAGGCTCAGCACGGGGGGGAATGGCGACCGGGTTGGCCGCCAGATACTGATTCAGGGTCACAATCGCTGTTTCAAGGCGCGGCATGATCAGAGGTTTGTGAGCCCCCTCTTCCGCAAGAAAATGCGCGAGCGCTCCGGCTCCCTCGGCGTGAAACGTCCGGCGGCCCAGGTTATTGAGGGGATACCATAACGACCGGTCTTCGCCCCGCAGCCAAATAAATTGCGCGGGCGCGAGCACACCGCCCATCAATCGCGCCCATTTCAAGATTCCCAACAGAGCCGTCGTCCTCCAGGCATGCAGCTGAGCAATCTTCAAGGCTGCGCCCCCCACGGCGGAATCTTTTAACAGCTTGTCCACTTCCGCCATCACTTCGGGGCGCAGGGTAAAGCCTTGGTCCGCGCTCCAGCACGTGGCAATGCGGCCCAGCAGTTCATCGCTTTTTTCGCGCTTTTGCGCGCCCTTCAGGGCAAAAGCCGCTGCGAGCGCTCGCTGGTAAGGCGGAAGGCCCTCAAATCCACGCCACCGAGGTCCCAGTTGCGGCAGAAACGCGTTGCGCACCGCTTCTTTGTCCGGAATGCCATTGGTAACGGGAATGCGGTGGTAGGAGACCCATTCTTCCGGCGAGAGCGCTTCCGCAAACAAGGGCAGTCGATCCGGGACCTCTTCGCCCGAAACGCGCGCACTGTGTTTGGCGGGGTTAAAGTTCACGATGGGGGCAATCACCGGCCACATCTTGGCCTGAATCTTAATGAGCCCTTCCAGGTTGTAGCGGGTCTTAAACTTGTTGCGCGGCGAAAAATAAAGCGCGTACGCCCCAATGCCGATGCACACGCCCGCCGCGATCCAGCGGGTGTAACTGGACAAAAAATCAGCCATCACGCCAATGCTGGTCGGGGTCAGTGCATAGTAGTCGGCGAGGGATTCGGGCGGAACGAGCCGTAAGTTATCCAGCCCGTAGCACGCTGCTGCCGCGCGCATCACGGCCCCCGAGACCGGCCCATCGGCCGCTTGCGGAGCTTGCCACAACCACGTGAAGCACGCCCGCGCCCGCTCATCAATGGGGCTGAAAACCCCCAGCTCGGCCAAGCGCACATAGCGCAACACGGACAGAATCTCAGCTTGAAAAAAATACCAAACAAGCCACAGGGCAAGCCCTCCGGCCGCCACAAACAGCATCAAGGCCCAGACGGGATCGCCTCCCTTCGAATCAGCCATGGACCTTTCAACTCCACCTTCGTTTTTCCACGAAGGATCCGACCTTCCTGACGGACCCTTCTGAATAAGGTCTGCAGTATGTCCCAGGACCTACGAAAGCCGCAAGAGGTTGTCCCCACGGTTGCACGCGGGGCGCGGCCTTTTGACACCCTCTGTCCGCCTTAGGTCACACCTTCCTGCAGGCTCGGGGCCTTGGCCCGTGCCAGGGCCGCAACACCTGGCAAGGTCTTACCCTCCAGCCACTCCAAAAAGGCACCCCCCGCCGTTGAAAGATAACTGAAGTGCTCCGCCACGCCCGCGTGGGTGAGGGCGGCCACGGTGTCACCCCCCCCCGCAACGGACACGATTTTCCCTTGCTGGGTCAGGTCGGCGACAAGGCGCGCGACGTCCGTGGTCCCCCGGTCAAAGGGGGGCTCTTCAAAAACACCTAACGGGCCGTTCCAAACAACGGTTTTGGCAACGCTCAGGGCCTGTTGAATGTCCTCCACCCCACGGGGGCCGATATCGAGAATCGCGCCATCGGGAGGAACCGCCGTCACCGGCACCGTCCGGATCACCGCGCCCTGGCCTCGCCCCACGCGGACAACCACTTCCGAGGGCAAGAAGACGCGCTTGTTCTCGTGCGTGGCCTTGTGCAAAATAGCCCGCGCCGTCTCCAGCATGTCCCGTTCGCAGAGCGAAGCGCCCACGTCGTGCCCAAGGGCCGCCAGGAACGTGTTGGCCATGCCGCCGCCGGGGATCAGGATATCCACGGCATCCAGCAGGTTTTTCAGAAGGTCCAGTTTTGTTGAAATCTTCGCGCCGCCCACCACGCCGACGATCGGCCGTTCGGGATGTTCCAACGCTTTGCCCAGCGCCTCCAGCTCGGCCTGCATCAACCGTCCGGCGCAAGCAGGCACAAGATCCGCCAGCGCTGTCGTGGATGCATGGGCCCGATGTGCCGCCGAAAAAGCATCGTTGACAAACACATCGCCCAGCGCCGCAAAAGCCCGCGCAAGCGTAAGATCGTTTTTTTCTTCGCCGGGATGGAAGCGGACGTTTTCCAGAACGAGGATCTCCCCAGGGGCTAACGCGGCCACGGCCTTTTGAGCCACAGGGCCCTGGCAGTCCTCCGCGAATGCAACCGGAAGGGCCAGCACACGCCCCAACGCTTCCGCAACAGGACGGAGCGACAAAGCCGGATCCGGGGCCCCCTTGGGTCGCCCAAAATGGGAAAGGATCACGACTTTCGCCCCGGCCCTGCGAAGGTCGTTGATCGTCGTGCGCAGACGCTCCAGCCGCGTCGTGTCGGTGATACGCCCTTCGTGCCACGGCACGTTCAAGTCAGCCCGCACCAGAGCCACTTTGCCGTTCAGAACGTTCTGAAACGAGTCCAGAGTCAAAAACTTCGGCATCGCTCCCTCCCAGCGGGTTGCCTGTTCTTGTGCCCTTTTAGGCGCTCCCCCCAACGATTGTCCACCCGCTCCCTGGGGGGTGCGAGGGTGCCTCTACGACCGTCTTTCCACAACAAACTGCGCGACGGCCTGAAGGGGGGCGGCGCGGCCTTCAAAGACGTTGAGGTGCGCGACAGCCTGACGGGACAAAATCCCGGCTTGCTCGCGGGCGCGTTCGGGCCCGAGGATGGTCACAAACGTGGCCTTGCCCGCTTCAGCGTCGCGGCGCACGGGCTTGCCCGCCTCGGCCTCGGTGCCTTCCACGTCCAACAGGTCGTCCGTGATTTGGAACGCAAGACCCAAGTCGTGCGCGTACGCCCGAAGAGCTTGGCGGTGCTGAACCGAGGCGCGGCCCAAAATCGCGCCCGATTCGGCGGCACAGGCAATCAGCTCACCCGTCTTGAGGCGCTGCAGGCGCGTGATCGCGCCGATATCGAGCTCCGTCGTCTCGGCAACAAGGTCCAGCATCTGCCCCCCCACCATGCCCGCACCACCGGCGGCTTTGGCGAGCGCGGTGACAAGCTCGCACCGCACGTTGGGGGCTTCGTGCGTGGCGGGGTCGGCCAGAATCTCAAACGCCAGGGTCAACAGAGCATCGCCCGCTAAAATCGCCGTCGCCTCGTTGTAAACCTTGTGCACCGTGGGGCGCCCACGCCGAAGATCAGCGTTGTCCATCGCGGGCAAATCATCATGCACCAGGGAATAGCTGTGAACGCACTCCAGCGCGGCCGCCGCACGAAGGGCGCAGGATTCCTGCACATTGAAAAGCCGCGCGGCGTGCACCAGCAGAAAGGGCCTCAGCCGTTTGCCGCCATTCAGCGTGCCCGCCCGCATAGCCTCAAACAAACGACCCTCGGGCTTGTCGGTTTTGGGAAGCAGCTGGTTTAAGGCGTCCTCCACAGCGGAGGCGGCCAGGGCCATCGCGGTACGGAGGTCGAAAACGGCGGGATTGTCGATCATGCGAGACAACTCGTGGGGGTGTGGAAAGGAAGGGGGACGAGGGAATCCGAAAAGAGGACAAAGGCCGAGGCCGGAGGCTACGTCGGCGGCGGCAAGGGGGAGGTCGTGACCGTGCCGTTTTCGTTCAGCGCGATTTGCTCAATGCGCGCTTCCGCCTCCCGCAGCTTGGATTCGCAATGGCGTTTCAGCCGTATCCCACGCTCGTAAGCGGCCAAAGCGTCGTCCAGTTTGGCTTGGCCGTCTTCCAGCCGTCGCACAAGACGTTCAAGTTCGCCCAGCGCATCCTCAAAGCTGAGGGACTCGGGGGGCGTTTCCGAGGAGGGGGAAGGTTCGTTGCTCATGGACGCGCAAGTTACCCGCCTGTTCGGTGCGGGACAAGACTTGCCAGGCGCGGGGGAAGAGGAGTAAAGCGAGAACCGTAACGGTCCCGGTGAACGAGTCGGGGCTCCGACTCGGTTCACGCCGGGTCTTCCTGAAGGGTCCTCCGGGCCCGTTGTCCGTTCCGTGCGGAAGGTGACCGTCGGTTGGGGCTTTCAGAGGCTTAAGATCAAAGAGGCCGGACGCATGGGGCTTGAAAACGAAACCACACGACGCACGGTCCTCAAGGCCGGGGCGATGGCGCTTGCGCTCTGCGCTCTTCCGGCGTTTCCCGGCATGGCGGAGGCGGCGATTCATCACCCGCCGCGCATTCGGCGGCTTTCTCTTCGTAACTTGCACACCGACGAGCACCTGCATGTGGCCTATTGGCGGGAAGGATCGTACGATCGCCGCGCCCTCGCGTCGCTCAATCACTTTCTGCGCGATTTCCGCTCGGGCGATGTGCGCCCCATGTCGCGGCAGTTGATGGACCTCGTGCATGACCTCCAGGGGCGTTTGGAGCATGACGGGACGATTGAGGTCATCTCTGGCTACCGCTCGCCCCGGACCAACCGGATGCTCGCGGATTATTCGGGCGGCGTCGCGCAACACAGCTACCATATGCGTGGCATGGCGATGGATGTCCGTCTGCCGGGGGTCCCCCTCAGCCGCGTGCACACGGCGGCCCTTGCCATGCGTCGGGGCGGCGTGGGGTATTATCCCGATTCCGGGTTTGTGCACGTGGACGTCGGCCCCCTGCGGCGCTGGTAGCTCCCTCCTCACCCCCCCCAAAAGGCGTTGCCGTTCGGCTTCACGGCGCAAAAGCCTGCCGCAGACCCCCCACAATGTGGCCATATTTCAGGCCAAGGGTAGGGTTCTTCACGAAGGCCGAAATCGACCGACGGGAAAAGAATTTCTCAGGAGGGTTCGTTCATGCGCACGCCAACGGCACTTCTTCTCGCGGGGCTTTTAGGGGTCTCGGCGGGGCTTTCTTCGGTCGTGCGAGCGGACGAGCCGCCCCAAGATCAGGATCATCGCCCACCGTCGGAACATCGGGACGTGCCTTCCCCACGCGAGCATCAGGGGGCACCGACTCCCAATGAACATCGGGACGTGCCGTCCCCCCGTGACCATCAAGGAATGCCGATTCCAAGAGAGCATCAGGGGGTACCAACGCCGAAGGAGCATCAAGGGCCGATGCCTCTGCACCGGGATATCCCGTCCCCACGTGAGCGTCAGGGGCTCTCTTTCTTGCGCGATCACCGGGATATGCCCCCTCCACACGTGGTGCATCACGACGGGTGGCGCGGGGATATCCGCCTGTTTCGTGACCACGACGAACCCAGATGGCGGGGAGGAAGTTGGTTCCATGGCACCCATGGGGACCGCGACGGGTGGTGGTGGCGTGTTGGGGGGCTGTGGTACTTTTACACGATGCCGGTTTACCCCTACCCCGATCCCTACACGCCGGGGATCGTCGTGATCGGGGCTCCCCCTGCGCCGCCTCCCGAATCCCCAACGTACGTTTATGCGTGCGCGAATCCAGCGGGGTATTACCCCTACGTGGTCCAGTGTTTTGGCCCTTGGCAACGCATGAGCGTGGATTCCGCCGTTTCGTCCGTTTCGGTTTTTTCTCCCCCCGACATGAACGCGTCGGATCACGTCGTGGTCTCGCCGCCGGGGGTTTTGACCCTGCCAACGACCTCCGAGGGCGATCCGCAACGGGCCACCGATGATCGACGGTTGAACGAGTTGGCGGTCGCGTTTCAGAGCATCACCCCGCAAGCTGTGGGCGCACGACGCCTGTTGACGAGTCTTGAACAGCAAGTGGTGGACTTTCAGCGCTCGCTCCGCGGCCGGACCTACAACGCAACGGACATCGCGCAAGACGCTCGGGACCTCCAAGACCGAATCCATGCGCAGATCGTGCGTCCCTCAGCCCACCGTCCGTAAAGGCGGGCGTTGAGAGTCGTGCGAGCCTTTTCCGATGAGGTAGAGCTGACCTCCAACAAACGCCCCTCCGTGGGAGAGGGTTCGGGTTGATGAGGGGGAGTCCGTCAGGCCACCACCCCCCAACACCGAAACGCGCTATAACCTCCCCCATGAGCGTCGCGCCAAAGCCCCCCCTGCTCCTCACCAGCGACACCTTGAACGGGCTCCGCCGCGTGGCGCTGTGGCGCGGGCACGTGCTTGAACGGCTCATTGTCGAACGAGCGGATACTCCCAACCTTGTGGGGGCCACCCTGCGCGGGCGCGTGGCGCGAGTCCTCCCCCGAAGCGGCGGCACGTACGTGGATATCGGGCTTGAGGTCCCCGTACGGATTGAGGGGGCGGTCGCAGCGGCCCTTGCGCCGGGAGCCGAGGCGCTTGTGGACATCACCGGCCCCGCACGGCAAGGCAAAGCCTGGAGCGGGCGGCTGGCCCTCGACACCAGCGCGGAGGAGCACCCGGCCCCCACCCCCTGGCAACGCATGTTGGAAGAACTCGCCACCACCCCCGTCCCCGGCGCTGGACCAGATCTGCGCATCGTCATGGACAGCCGCCGTGATGCCGAGGTGTGCGAAGATTTCTTGGCACAACGCACACCCCCCGTCGTCATCGCGAGCGAAGCGAAGCGATCCATCTCACAGACTTTCGACTTGGAAGAAAGGACGGGAGTGGATGACGGGAGAGAGGATCATCCCGGACTCCCTCGCCCCCTCCCCGACGCGTCACCCCGGCAAAAGCCGGGGTCCCGAGGTGTTTTGCACCCCCCCCTCACCGTCACACCGGCGAAAGCCGGGGTCCCGAGGAAGTCGAGGCACCGCCCTGCCCAGCTTCTCGAGGTCCCGGCTTTCGCCGGGACGACGGGAGAAGACGGCGCAACGGGATTCCCTCTCCCCTTGAGGGAGAGGGAGAGGGTTAGGGTGAGGGGTATCCAAGCCCCCCGCGAACCCGTTCACCTCGAGCTTGATGACATCTTGGCCGCCCTCCACGAGACGCGCGTGGAACTTCCGGGCGGCGGAGAAATCGTCATTGAGGAAACCGAGGCTCTGGTTGCGGTGGACGTGAACGCGGGTGAAGCCTCGGATACCCCGCTCCTGCTTTTGAATCAACGCGCCGTACGTGAGGCGCTGCGGCAGGTGCGCCTCCGCGCCCTTGCGGGAATCATTGTGATCGACGTTTTGCGCCTTCGGCATCCCAAAGACCGCGCCGCGCTGCTGGAAGCTGCCACCCGCGAGGCCGCCGCCGACCCCTGGGGCCTCCGCGTCCTCGGCCTAACCCGCTCCGGCCTCCTCGAACTCTCCCGCCCCCGCCGGGGGTGGAGCGTGCGGGAAATAGTGGCATAGGACACACAATCTTTCTGCCCTGCACCACTCCCGCTACGCCCTATTTAGACCGCATGAGTTGCCCAAGTTGGCCCGGCGCAGATTTGGCAAATCCTGTAACATCACCCTTACTGCCCAAGTTCTCGACATTCGGAACATTAATGTTCATGTATGTCAGGACACCACTGACAAAGTAACCTGGGGCCTTCGAAACGCCGTTGACGACAACATAACAGATAACAATATACAGAAGCGAATAAAAGAGGCGAGATATTGTGAAAAGCGCGGGTCGGCTACCAATTCCCTTGTCAATGTCGTTCAGTTGCCCCCACCCGCCTGTCCCAATCACAGCGAGGCTATAGGTAAAATTCAGGAAGTTGAGACCGATGAACAACAACAGAAACGCGACGATAACCCCAAGGACGATCAGGGTCGGGCGCAAAAAGATTCCAAACAAGTAGAAATACCCTTGCCGCGCCATATCGCCAGGAAGAGTCTCCCCTTTGGGCGACAGATGCGCAAGGGCAAAGATGGGCGCGGAGATGATGGCTCCGACAACCGACAACAGCCACGCAAGGATCAGGAAGAAACACTTAAAATAGATCAGCAACTGGGTGTACAAGGCCAACATAAGCCCCCCCAAGACAAACAGTCCGGCGATGATATAAAGGGGGCCAACCATGCCAGCAAGAGAAAAGAAAGGCACCAGCGTCAAGATGGTGGACACAACAAACGCATACCCTAACAACGCGATGCCAAATTGAAGGTAAAGGTATCCCTGGTAGGCCATCTCTCCCAGTGGATTGTTCGTAACACCAAACCGCCATTCGAGCCCTGTCTTGCTACTGTCCCAAAGATGAAACGTTCCCCCAAGGGAGTCGATGAGTGCCAACATGCCTTTCATGATAGCGTTTATATTGGTATGGGAGTTCTGTAAAAATTGGTAGGCTTTCTTAGCCACCGAGTCTATGAGGTCGCTGGGAACAATGGACGGCAGGCTGGCCGGAAGAATTTTTTTCGTATGATCGTTAGGATCAGAACCAAGGTTGGCAACAAGACCCGCCGCCCCGCCCGCCGTTACGTCGTTGACAAGGTTGATCAGGGCATCAATGGAGCCTTTAGGGCTGACTTCGAGGGTACCTGTCCTCGGATTGCCGAGCCCCATTTGAAGAGGCGAGGGATCCACGGTGGCGACGGGCACATCGCCCCTCAGTTGATTCGTAATCGCCATAGACTGAACATTCGCAACCCTGCAGGCCTCCGACGCCCCGTTCGAGCCCCTGTAGTAATCACAAGCCCCCACAAGGGCAGGAACCATAAACACGAAGGGACTTCCCGTCGAAGCATCCATCACAGCCGCCTGAGCCCGCGCAAACAGGGTGCACATGGGGCATATCATCGCAAAGCCGTAAGGACCGTAGGCGTTCAGAACCCCCGACATGGTGTTGGTCCACCCTGCTGCAAGGGTTGACGTTTGAGTGCGGAGCTGCGTATTGTACACGTTGACGATTTCGGTAAACGTTTTTGCTGAAGTGTCGCCCCAGACCCGATTCTTGATGTCGTCCAGGGCCGCTGTAAGCTGGCTCCTGTGGGTGTTGTCCACCGTGCTGGCAACCTCATAGGCCTGCTGCGAGGGCGCTTTTGTTGCGTCAGGAGCAGGCAACACGGTCACCGACCCACACTCTGGGGCCAACTGCCGCGCGATTTTCGGGTCGGCATTGGTCCGATTGTTTAAATAATGCCGGGACCCGAAGGGGTAGACATGGGAAGAAGTGACCAGACTAGTCCCCGCCCATTCAAACGCCTCAATGTCATAGATACAGTATTCCTTCAACAGCTTTTGAGCGTCATCGTCCCCACCTGCAGGCGATCCGACCCCGTCAGGGATACATGTGTAGGCGTATCCCATGTCCTTGACCACTTTTTCCAGCGTCATGTTCCATGCATGCTCACATGTGTAGATGCTCTGCATTGAACCGATGATGGTCTCCGCCCCCTCGTTGGGACCGATCCGCATCGTGAAATCGTAGTTTGCAAAACTTCGCAGAACAACATTGAACGTCTGGTCCGCGAGGCCGACGCTCCATTGAAACCAAACCGTCATGCCTAGCTGCGCAACATTCAAACACCCCCCCGCAGGGACCAAAAGTCCGATCGCCAGCACAAACCGTATGGGCGTCCAAAGTTGGTTCGCGCTTTTGCCCATTGGGACGCCCGTGTGTGCCGTCTCAGCGGTCATGGTCGTGACGTAATAAAGGCATAGGCACCCACCGCACGCCAAAACGCCGCTGCTGTAAAACGCCATGCCGGCACAGAGAGCCGATTGCAACGCCGTGCTGTGCGGGATCATCGGCCACAGCGAAGCGTTGCCCGCGTCAAGGCAATCGGTACCGTTGCCCACCGCGCCAACATCGATGCAAAACGGGATTTGTTGAATATCCCCATTCAGGAAAATGTACTTGATCCAGTCCCGCGCGATACTCTTGGCGGCAGGTTCAAAAAGCCCTGTCGCCCCAGCGGCCCCAATCGCCAGATGCAACCCCCACGCAATTCCGAAAAGGACCCCAAACACCAAGGCCCCCACAATCGCGCCAAACACGATCACCTGAGGAATCCTTTGCCGGGTAAACGACAGATTCAACCACGCCGTCCCCACAACTTCGCGTAACGTCAACCTTTCGCGCGACAACCCAAGAAAAGCTGGATGATGGCGCGGAAACAAGCCGTGCATCACGAACAAACCGGCTAGAAACCGCGTGAACATCTGGGCAATATCAGCAATCGGACGCAGGTCCGCCAGAAGCCCCGGCGTCCAAAGCCCCCACGAGGAGGGCTTGGATGTCGTGTAGGTCGCGCTTTCCCTCATCATGGACTCGGTCCTCCGTCTGCACCTGGTGCTTCTTATCTCACTCTACGCGTGAAAATTAAAGATCCAATTAACATGCCTTGACGCTGCCCCCTCACGCGAGCCCGTGGGGCCCCCTCCACAAAGAATCAAAAAACCCCACGAAATTAATTCCTTGTCAAGCTTTTTTGGCGTACACTCTAAGCCTGAGAAAAGATTCCCCGTCCTGGGCGGGGCTAAGGAGCGGGTCATGGCTAAAACGACGGATCAAGGTACAGAAGCACAGTGGGCACAGGCTCTTGGGACAGCAACGACCCAAGTGCTTGACGCGCTTCACGTCCCGCCCCCGCCTGCAAAAGGCGCGGCCCCTGTGTTGATGACCGTGCAGCAGATTATCGCCACAAACCATGTCCTGTGGCGCGCCAATATGAGCGGCTTCGTCCCGGGGACGTTAGACGGGATCAGCACCCTCGCCGGGGACTTCCAACCCGTGATCGACGGCGTTCAACAAATCCACCGACCGCCAGAACAGTCACACGTTAGGTCGGCCCTGACAAATCACCGGGACGCAACGGAACGGTGCGCTGCCGCTGAAACGGAGGTTGCGAGGCAACAGGAGGCCCTTGAGAGGGCCACAGAGCAACAAAACGAACGCGAACGAGCGCTGCAGCTCCTTCAGCAGGAGGCGGCCCAACAACAAGAAACGCTTGGGCAAGCTCGTGCCCAACAAGGCAATGCCGATCGAGCCCTGCAAGCCGCCCAAGAAGCAGCGGCACAAGCCGCCGCTCCTGTCGGGAACAGCCCAGTCCCGGCTCCTGCCGCCACTGCGGTTCCCGACATCTCCACCCTCGAAGCTTCCGCCCGAGAAGCAGCGGCGGGGGTAGCAAGGATCGAATCCACCCTTGAAGGGATCGGGGCGCAAATCGCGGAAGCACAAGGCCCCCTTGAAACAATCAGGGGACAGGTCGTAGCGGCAAGGACGGCTCATGGCGAAGCCCAGGAACGGGTCACGGAGGCAACAAGGCAACAGGCAGCCGCCGTCGCGGACATGCGGGCTCACCTCGGAGCGGCCTACCTGGACCGTCAACCACCGACGGAGCCCACAGCGGTTGTCACCCAGGCAGAAGAACTGCACGCAGCCATGGCAGGGGGGCATCTGTTCCCCATCCTGGCCGCGACCGAGGCCCAGGCACTGGCAACCGCTGTCAACGGAGCCCTGGAGAGAATCCGAAACGCCGTCACGACCAGCCTGCAACACCATCTCACAACAGCGGTTGAGAGCTTGGTCGCTGTGGGTAGTGCCCTCGACCTCACCTACCCTACCCAAGCCTCAGCCGCCCTTGCGGCCGTGCGTCAGATTCAGGCCGCTGCCCAAGCGCCAGGCGCTACGACCAGCTCGTTGCTGGATGCCGTCCGGTCCCTCGCTGGTGGATTCCGGTCCCTCGCTGGTGGATTGCAGAGAAGCTCCTACTCCTCCGAGGTTCAAGCCGCCACAATCGCCCTTCTGACAACCCTTGAGGCCATCCCTCCTGCCCTTGACTCCCGCGTAAGCCCCCTCGCCGTTCGGACGCTGACCCAAGGCCCACCGCCTGCGAAAGGGCAGCCCCCTCTCGGCGGAATCGGCGACCGCGTGGCCGACGATCTCGCGACGAGCTTACAAAACCAGGCGACGGCGGCTGGCCGATACATTGTCCAAGGGGGAATCACCTCAGGAGCGTTGATAACAGTTGCCACCGCCGACGCTCAAGCCACAGCCTTGGAGGCACTGGCCGCAGCAGCAGCCCTCCCCCCAAGAGAACCCTGGGAATCTGGAGTGGTCACAGCCGAGGTGAGGCAGCAGGTCAGCCGACAAGCCGTCGCTCATGGTCAGCTACCGGGGCGGCAGCTTGGAGTCCGTTTGGCAAGCGCCGCGATTGAAGAAGCTGTCAGTTCCACAACTGTTCTGAATCTCATCGCCACCGCTGCCGACGTTATTTTCCGCGATCCCGCGGCAGGCGACCCCCTCCGCCGCACTAAGATCCGCCGCGCAATCCAGACGGCCGCCCAGAAAGCGGCAACGGCCACAAGGCAGTGGCGCCCTGGCATGCAAAACCCCGAGGACACGGGCCGACTGGGAGCAGCAAGAAGGATGTGGAGGAGACAGAGAACCCGCATAAGCCTCACGCAGGCTTGGAGGGCCGTGGCCAGCCAGAACCTTGATCCAGCAACGCGGCAAGCCCTTGCAGACCTTCAACGCGCTGTGCAAGTCACGGCACGCGCGGCGACCCAGCTTCGGGCTGTTGCAGCGTTAGATAAAGTCGTTGCCCCTCAGGCGAATCAGGGCTTGTTGAAAGCGGCTCGCACCCTCGTTGTTGAACAGCTGGCGCTTGAACAAGACAGCCCAGAGAGGGCCCTCCGCCAGCTCGCGGAGGCATTGGCCCGGGTCGCCCCCCCTCAACCAACACCTCCAAACTCAGCGAACGCCCTGGGTGGAACCGCACGCGCTCCGGCTACGGGAGGTTAAAATGGCACGACCTAGAACTCCTAAACCGAGAAAACCCATCGCCCTTCCCCGGGAAGCGGCCGCCCTCGTTCCGTTCGTTGCAGACGCCATCCCCGAACGTGGCCCAAATCGTGCGCTGGACGTTCGCCAGTACTGGCCCCTGAATGTGATCTTGCCGAACAGCGCTCAGGGCGATTCTCTTAACCCTCAGACGTTAGCAAGGCCTGCGGCAAGGCTCGTTCAGGTGGCAACACGCCTCGCTTCCCCTCTGCCACCGGGCCCCCCTTCATCCCCCGTTACTCTGGGGGCTCCGGATGCAGACCTGAATCTGTTGTGCACGATCATCGGTGACCAGGGGACGCATGAAGGCTTCGCCCACGCCGCGCTCCAACGGCAGATGCACGCCTTAGAAGGGGCGGTCGCCACCGCTTGGTTGAACCGCTTGACCCCTTCAGGGGCCGCCTTAGAGAATGCCCTGTGGCTGGGGGCTCTGTTGGATCTTGCCACAGAGACACAAACGGCACAGGGATCGCTGCGAGCTGGCGGCACTCTCCCGGCGGGCTTATCCGCCACTGCCGTGGTCATCGCAAGTACGCTGCCCGAGGGGGCAGCTCCTCCTTCCCCTCCTACTGCAGCGGATATCAACCAAGCCCCACGAGCCGACAGGCCCGCATTGCGGGAACAGGCACAAAATTACGCGCTTTGGAGCACTCCTCACGGGCAATTAGAAAACTGGAGGGCAGGGACCCGAGCGGATCTTTACAGGGGGTGCTTAGATGCCTTTGCCCAGGCGTGTGACGCGTCTTGGAAAGCCGCGCGGACACCAACCGACAGAACTCAGCACAGTGTAAATTTTGGTGCATCACTTGCTGATCTTGCTCGTGAGTTAAGGACCCTTGAGGCCCCCCCGCCCGCCCAAGCCGCTGTTCGTGAAGCCCCTGGGACAGAAAGCGCCCTTTTCGAGTGGTGGATGGCCTCTTGGCGAGATGCTGCCCGTTGTGAACTCCTTCTCATATCCCCTGCAGAAGGAGTGGCTTGTTTTGATGCCGCCAGGCAACAGAGGGCCCAATCAGCAGTACACGCACTTGAGGCCGGAGGAGCTCTCCTGCTCGCGACGGCGGAGTCGCATTGGAAACAACTCGCGAATGACCCCACCGCCCCAACGGACCGTCAAACCAGAGCTCTGGCCTTTTCGCAGTATGGCACCCGGCAGAACGAGTTAGGAATCCCTGCCAGAGAAATTCTGGTAGGCCTCGAACGGCTTGTGGCGCACATGGAAGTGCCTCAACAGACCGTCTCTGCAGCCACGCCGGACGTAAGGCTCGATGCCGCGAGGGGCACATGGGCAACCACACTTGCTGCGTCTTCACCCGGCACACCTATACAACCCGCACAACACGCCGCAGCCATGGTCATGGCAACCATGGATGATGATAGGGAACGGGGAGTTCTTACTGCGGATATCATCCACGACGTAACAGGCGACCTCGTGCGATTGGCGATAGGGGGACAGGGGCTCGTCCCAACGGCTTTCAGACGGGCACAAGCCGAAGGGGTCGTAACGCCCACGGACCTCTACGCACAACGGGCGGCAATCAGGACAGCCGCCGAGCATCTGGCAGCGGTTGCAAAAAAACTGCCGGCTAGCCGCGAGGAACTTCAAGAGGCCTTAGGCACTGATCGAGGAAGCCGACAGGTCGTAACAATTTTGCGCACGGTGGCCGATCGTCTCGTTGAGGTCATCGAAGGACAGGACCAGGGAAGATCCATCGCGCCTGCCGAATGGGCAAACCGCTGCACGGAGGCCATCGACGCTCTGGTCGACGGTTGCCGCACCCTTCAGCGGATTCCGAGTTACAGCGCCACCCGCGCAACAACGCGGGTGAACCAAGCGCTCCTGCCTTTGGTCACAGCCCTCCTTGTAGACGTCGGGTTCCAGGGCTCCCCCGTTGCTGATCCGCACGTGCCGCCCCTTGCAGACGTCCTGAACGGCCTTGAGCAAGCCGTCCGAGACATTCCAGATATCTTGGCACAGAGTTCTGCCACACAACGCTCGAAGACCGGGGTTGGACGGGTCAGAGCACTCTTGGACAAGTATAATCTCAGCAAGCCCGAACCGCCTGCCGTCCTTAAGCACGTTCTTGCTGAACGGGCGCAGTTGAACCCTGACCCAGCGTCGCTCTCCGTCTATCAAAAGAAGATTATCCCTCAGTTGATTCTTGACGCTGTGGTTCGGTACCCGATTGGAGGCCCTGCCATTTGGGTCTCACGAGGCCTTCGGACCTTGGTTGCGTGGGGACATTACCCAGGCCCCACCGTCATCAGCTGGGCTGGGTTCGCAGCCATCGCCATCACAGCCGTTGCCGTGACGGGTGCGCTCCCCGCCGTGGCTGGAGGGGCGTTGGCCCTGGGCCCGGCCTGGGGACTAGGGCTCGGCGCTGCCGCAGGTGGACTGGAATGGGCACGGTCCCGTCTCCCCGACGACAGCGCCCTGCGCCCCTGGCTAAGAGCCGCCTCGGTCGCCTGCGGGGTGGGCGCTGCCGCCGGTTTCGCAGGCACCTTTTCGTCTTCCCTGAACACTTGGGCCAGCTCACACTCACTCACCTTGCTCCCCACACTCGGCGCTCTTGTTGGAAGCGCCAGCATCGCGTGCGCGGAGTATCAGCGCCGTGACCCGAGCTCCGGTACGGCAAGAAACCTCGGCCTCCTGGGCAGGTGGGCCCTCAAGGGCTATGCCGGCCTAATTGATTTCCTGTACGTCAAGGCCGTCACCCCAGGATTAAATCTCCTGATGCCTCTCATCGCGAGCCCTGCCGCAGCAGCCTTCGACAGGCTCACAAACATGGGCAAAGACGGCCTCCGAAGGCCCTGGATGCGGGGAGGATGGAAGGGGTGGGCCTTGGCCAGCTTCGTAACAGTCGTCCAAGTCCCGGCCATTATGTTCGCCGGCGGGACACTGGCCGCTCGCTACGGGTATACTTCCCGGACCCATCTATGGACCATGGTGACGAACCCGACCCAGATTTTAGAAGCCGGACTAGATGGCGGCATGAGAGGGATCTGTGAAGCTAACCCTTACGCCTCCCATGCTGCGCCTTGGTGGGCGTCAACGGTTCCCAAGGTCGAGACAGCCCTCACCTTAAGCGTGGTGGCAGGCGGTGGGTTGGTCTGGAACGCGATCAACGGTTCTGAAACAGGAGAGAGACTTTACGATTTCACGTCCAGACGCGCGAAAGTACTCTGGGACACATGGGACAGCAACGGATGTGAATCTCCCGCTGCGCACCAAGATCCCTTCAGCGTTCATACCCTTAACGCCCTCAAAGCTGTTCCGAGTGCGCTGCAGAGATGGGCCCTGGACATTAAGCACGGTGAGCCATCGACGAAAGTGCAGGCGAATTTTGGCATCGTTGATCAGGAGTTGCACATGGCGTCCCAGGCCTTGCACATGGACCTAGGGGCTGCCAATGCACAGGCCGCAAGGGAGCAGGCAGGGGCGATCTATGAGACCTACACACGGCAACACACCGCGTGGGAAGGCAAACGGACAGAGGCCGAATCGATCGGCCGCGCTTACGAGAATCTGTTGGGGGCCATTCTCCAAGCGCAGGGCCGGGCACCTTGGGCGGCAGGTCGGCAAAAACCACCCAACCTGCAGCAGGCGATGACGGAGTTCCAGGGTGCTGGCTTGAACCGAGGGACATCTGTCTATCCAGGAACAACAGGTTTGCTGACCGGATCTATTGACGGTCTTCCCTTTTCTGTGAGAACCGATTCAATAATAGGCCCCGTCCTGTATTTTGAACGCGGCGGGGCAACAATCACAGTAACCCAAGGGGGTAGAGGATTAGTCATAGATGGCAAACAACGATTCTCCCCTGCAGCTCTTGGGGTCAGCGCCGCCGATCCTGGGGCTGAACCCAGTTTTAACGGGATGCTTGAAAACAAAATTGCGTTCGTCCCAGGCGAAGGTCAGGATATAAACCCCGCCACACACCAAAGAGGTCGCTGGGCGTTGATCGGAGCGGATAAACAACCCCTTCCAGCCCCAGAGCCCGATCAACCAGGATTCTTGGCCTCTCTCGTGATCAAGGTTCGTGGGGGGTTCTCCTCCTCCCCGTCGTCCCCCCCTGCCACCGCGCAAGGGGACGGCCAGAAGACCGCAGCCGCTGAGTCCTTTCCACCGCCAGCCCGGCCGAATGCCCCCCGCTCGACAACGGCACCAGCGCCAGAGGGGTCACCCCCTCCCGCTGCCCCACCAGCAACCGCCCTTGGTGAACTGACAGACGCTCTTGCTCGCATTCGGGCCCCTCAAGGTCGAGGGATTCCCGCCTCCATGCCGGTGGGGAATGGGGACACACAGTTCCAACTCATCCCGAACGAACCGATACATCTTCAGCCCGACAGCACTCAAAAAGCAGCCGTCTATCAGCTTGTTGGCGCGGGGGGATTCCCTGTTTCTGATAAAACTGGAGCCCCCCTCTACGTCGCTCGCTGGGTAAGTGACGGGTCGATCGGTCAAACGGGGGAAACATACCTGATGACTCTCCAGGGCAAACCCTGCGGAGCACCGGGAGCCTTGGCAAGCCCCACCAGCTGCGGCCTTTCTTATAAAGCCCCCATTGGGGATGACGCCACAGGAGCACTCCTCCCCTACGCCCAGGCCCTCGAAAGCCTGAAGCGCCCGGCAGCTGCGCTCACGCCGCCGCCTGCGGCGCTGGATCCCGAACAGCGGCAGACCCCGAGCCGACGCTCCGCCGCCCCCTCCACGGGAACCTACGCAGCGATGTCGGCCCCCGAGCCCGTTGTGCAGACAGACGGCCAAGAGTCAGCTCTGTTGAGATTCCGAAACGCTGCTGGACAGGTCGTGGCCTTCCGAATCACCCCTACCACCATAAGCCCTCTACCAGCCGCTGTGGCCCAAAGACAGCCCTCTCTCCGCTCCACCGGACTGGGCCGCGCATAATCTGCAAGGATAGGCCATCGGTAGTTGCCTGGTGGGGCCGTTTCTCCCCAAAGAACATCTGTGCCCTCTCCAAAAACGGAACGGCCATCGCATTCCTTCTCGTTCCTCACGGTGTCATCGACTCCGGATCAACCACCGGCCCCAGAGCGGGCAAGCGTCTCCCTTCAACATGGCTCCCCTGCCTCCCCACCCCCTTGTTGACCCTATTGCCCAACCAACCTCTGGCACGGGCTTCGTCAATCTAAGCCAGATTCATCCATCTTCAAGCGTGTTCAAAAGTTGGTTCAGGACAACAGCAAAACTGGGCACGGCGGGGCTCACTCCTCCACTGAGAGGGGGTCCCTGCGTCGGGGAGAAGGAGGAGCAAGGGAAAGACCCAGCGAGAATACAAAGTGCTTGTTTTTATGGTGCATTAATCCCCCTAACTTTCTACCTCGGAGGGGAGAAAGAATCTCGCTGCACGGGCAGAAAAAGAGGAGCTAGAGCATTTTCCGATGAGGTAGAATAGCCTGAATGTTTGAGGTAGGCGGTGCATTCGTCGGGGGTGAAGGCGTCGAGAGTCGAGGCG
>CAIPYM010000075.1 GCA_903869345.1 uncultured Pseudomonadota bacterium | reverse complement strand
TGAGATTGCTGTATTTCAGCTCGGATACGCTGCGTCGTCGTGGCGCGTTTGTGCAGTACCTGTCCCATAGTCTCTCCCGTTCAAGTGGGACCCATCTTATACCACTACTTATTGGGACCAAACAGCTAACGGTGCAGGCTGCCGTTTCCAAGAATCCGACTCCTGTTCCAAGCGCTCGCGCAGTCGTGCCAAGTTCCATACCCGGACTGCTGACCGGTAGCCCAGTCCTTGTTGGAACCACAATGATGCCGGTCCGGGTCCAGAATTTTACGACCTCAGGTAGTCCAAACGGAAACCTTTATTGCTCAGATGATGGTAAGGTTGCAGCTCTTTTAGATCAAGCTGCAGGACAATTTACTATACTATATGGGGTGCAACGAGTAGATCAAACGATAGGGGGTGTTTGGGATGCCTCGGGTGCCGATATAGTTGCTGCCACGGGACATGCTTTTGACACAAAGGGTGCTCTCGATTCTTTTGATGTAACAAGTGCGTACAGGGTCTCTCCATTTCAAGCGGCTCAAGACCTTTTAAAACCGACAGACCCCACGTTCTCACAGCAGACGGTGGACATGACCTTGCAAGTTACTCAAACTGCCGCCATTGGTGCACTGCAAGCGTGTAAGAACGCAAGAGGTGGGTCCCCTGATTATCGGCTCCAGGAGAATGGGAAGATGACCACCATCTACCTTCCGATGATCCCCGCTCCACAAGAGTCAGGTCCAGGCTCAGGGGGAAATCAAGGAGAAAAAAAACCGCAGACGCCTTTCGCTCCTCAAGGCTCCTCCTGCCTTGATTGTCCCCAGGCCTGACGGCCTCCAAGCCGATCAGGGTTGTTGGATCGCAAGATGTTCCGACGAATCGGCCCGTTTTGAATCCCCTCAAAGCGGGTCGTTTTCTGGGGTGGGGATTCGCTTGACACCTCGTGTCGGTGCGGCCTATTCAGGACTTGTAAGGTCCTGAATAGGGTCGAGGCCCCTGAATCCCATGTCCACCGTTCTCTCTGTCTCGCGTCACCCCGGCAAAAGCCGGGGTTCCGAATCGTCGTCGCTCCAGCACGTGGCCCTGGATTCCGGCTTGCGCCGGAATGACGGGGAAGGTGGGATATGAACGCCGAAACCTACCTTGTGGACGCCTTCGCGGACCGTCCTTTTGCTGGCAATCCGGCGGCGGTGTGCGTTCTGGAGTCGTGGCCGTCCGACGCGATTCTTCAGGATGTGACGAACGAATTCAACCAATCGGAAACCGCTTTTCTGGTGCCGACACCTGATGCGGAAACGGATTTTGAGCTCCGCTGGTTCACGGTCTCGCACGGTGAGATTGATTTGTGCGGTCACGCGACCTTGGCCTCGGCGCACGTGGTGTTCCGGCACCTGGGTTTTCCTCGGAACGAGGTTCGTTTTGCCACGCGGCATGTGGGAATTTTGAAAGCCCGACGGGACGATTCGTCCTGGATCACGTTGGATCTTCCCGCGTGGCCTCCGAGCCGCGTTCCGGGAATTCCGGCGGGGGCGGCGGAGGCCCTGGGGGGTGTCACCCCTCGGGAGGTTTACCGGCGCGAGGATTTCCTGGTCCTTCTGGCCGACGAGGACGAGGTGCGCGCGGTGCAGCCCGATTTTGTGCGTTTGGCGAGGGTGTTCCCCGCGCCTGTTTGCATCACGGCCCTCGGGCGGGAGCGTGAGGTCGTCAGCCGTTATTTTTGCCCCGGTGAGCCGCACCCCGAGGACCCCGTGACGGGGCGTGCGCACAGCATGCTGGTGCCCTTTTGGGCCGAGCGTTTGGGGACAACGACCTTCCCGGCGCGGCAACTCTCGCGGCGCGGCGGTGAGCTGCGGTGTGCCCTGATCGGCGACCGTGTGGCCCTTGGTGCTCAGGCGCACACGGTCCTGCGCGGCGGGATGGATTTCTCGGACGGTGCTCCCGAAGCGTCGAGGAGGGTGGGATGAGCCCTGTCCGTCGTTCGCCCTTGCGAGGCGGGCTCGGGCCGAAGGTCCGAGACCAACGAGGCAATCCAGGGTCGTTTGTCCCCGGTCCCCTGGATCGCTTCGCTTCGCTCGCGATGACGGGGAAGGGGACGGCTTGCTCCTTGTCCGGTTTCCCCACCGCGTCACCCCGGCGAAAGCCGGGGTCCATTTTCTTTTCTGTCCCCCACCCTCTCTCCTCTGAAGTCTGACTCCCATGCTCCACATCACGGATCTTCATGCCACCGCCGAGGGGCGGGCGATTCTCAAGGGCCTCACTCTCCACATCGGACCGGGAGAGGTTCACGCGATCATGGGGCCGAACGGCGCGGGCAAGAGCACGCTGTCGTTTATCCTCGCGGGACGGCCCGAGTACACGATCACGGGCGGGCAGATCATGTACAGGGGGCAGGACCTTTTGGCCCTTTCGCCCGAGGCGCGGGCGGCGGTCGGGTTGTTCCTGGCGTTTCAGTACCCCGTGGAGATTCCCGGCGTCAGCCTGATGATTTTCCTCAAAACCGCGCTGAACGCCTTGCGCCGCGCTCGGGGGCATGAGCCGCTCGACGTGGCCGCGATTTTGGACCTTGTGCGCACCAAGGCGGAAGGTTTGGGCGTGACCGACGAGATGCTGCGGCGGCCTCTGAATGTCGGATTCTCGGGCGGCGAGAAAAAGCGGGCCGAAGTTCTGCAAATGGCGGTCCTGGATCCTTCCCTGTGTGTGCTGGACGAGACCGATAGCGGGTTGGACGTGGACGCCCTTCGCGCCGTGGCCGAGGGCGTGAACGCTCTGCGAAATCCGACGCGTTCGTTCCTTGTCATCACGCATTACCAGCGCTTGCTGGAGCATCTGAAGCCCGATCACGTGCATGTCATGGTTGCGGGGCGCCTGAAAGCCTCGGACGGGCCGGAGCTGGCGCGGACCATCGAGCGCGAGGGCTACGCCGCGTTCCAGGATTCTGCTGAAGCGGGGGCCGCATGAACGGGCGTGGGTTCCTCGTCGTTTGGGATTGGAACGGCACGCTGTTGGATGATTTCGAGGCAATCTTGACGGGCGTGAACACCATTCTCAGGCATTATGGTCGTGCGCCCGTGGACGTGGTTGCCTACCGCGAGGCGTTCGATATCCCGATTGATCTGCTTTACACAAACCTCGGTTTTTCGGTCGAGGAGGTCCGTCAACATCTCTCCGATTACCAAGCGATTTTCCATCGCGTCTACGAGCCTCAGGCGGACAAAACGTCCCTGCGAGCGGGGGCCGATGACGCGCTGAAGGAAACAGTTGTGCGAGGGGGAACCAACATTATCCTCAGCAATCACATCCGCGAGCCCATTGCTCGGCAGGTGAGGCGGTTGGGGCTTGAGTCTCAGATCGAGGCGCTTTTGGCGAGTGAGGCCCGGACCCCCCAAAAAGGAGATCCCGCGAAAGGGGATCGGTTGGTTGCTTTCATGCACGCCAACGGTTGGGCGGCTGAATCCACGGTCATCATCGGGGATACGCCGGAGGAGGTCCGTATCGCTCGCGCCCTCGGCCTTCGCAGCGTGGCGCTGACGGGGGGTGCGGCCTCCGAATCGCGCCTTCGCGCCGCCGGGCCGGATGTTGTGCTCGATTCCCTGGAGGACCTTCCCCGTTGGTGGGACAAGGAGGGGAGGATGGCGCGATGAACCAGCCGTTGGAAGTCCTGGAGGGGATGTTTGTGAATGGCCTCTGGGAGGGGCCTGAAAACACGTTTTTAGGGGGGCTCGCGCGTACGGAATGGGTCATTCCGCGTTACATGCTGACTTTTTCTCATGATGCGCCAAGAGTTGTGAATCTAACTTCCCTGACGATGTTGGGCGACCTATCCACAGAAAACGCTTTGCATCTCGGGATCACGGTTGAGCCCGGTGTTTCCGTTATTCTTATAGAGCGGCATGCGTTTGAAACGCCCAAGGCCGAAAGGTCGGGCAGGGGGCCGAGTGTGACGCGGATTGTGGACCTGGACATCACGTTGTTACCGGGCAGTCGACTGACCCACGGGGTTGTGATCGGGGCGAGCCCTCGGGGTCGGCACCTGGCCGCCACGCGGGTGCGCGTGACCGAGGGGGCCTTGTACGATCGTTCGGTGTTTTTGGGGGGCGGCAAGGTTGTGCGTGACGATCTGGAGGTGACGTTGGAAGGCCCGCGTGCCGAGGCGCGGGTGCGGGGGCTTGCGCGGCTCACGGGTGCCGAACATGCCGAGGCGCGGGCGCATGTGGTCCATGCGGTCCCGCGCGGGACGAGTCGCCAACTGTACAAGTACGTCCTCGACGACCAGGCGCAAGGCGCGTTTCATGGGAAGATCACCGTGAAGTCCGGAGCCGTGAAAAGCGACGGACAGCAGGTGGGCAAGGCGCTTGTTCTGTCGGACCGGGCTCAGATGGACGCGCAGCCGGAGCTGATCATCCACGCGGACGACGTTGTCTGCAGCCACGGCATGGCCATTGGCGACGTGTCGGCGGACGAGGTGTTTTACCTCCGCTCGCGCGGGATTCCGGAATCCGAGGCGCGGGGACTTTTGGTGCGTGGCTTTTTGGCCGAGGTGCTGGACGCGATCCCCTCGCCCGAGGTGCGAGCGGCGTTTGAGGAGGAGATGGCGAGATGATGGGCGACGCACGATGGGTTTTGGTTTCTGTCCTTTCACGCACGTCGTCCCGGCGAAAGCCGGGACCTCGAGAAGTTGGGTCGTGCGGTGCGTTATCCCTCGGGCCCCCGGCTTTCGCCGGGGTGACGGTTCTGTGTATTCCCGCGACCGGGGAGGCCTTCGCATGACGTCTTCTCTCGCGCAGGCGCGTGCCGATTTTCCGATCCTTCAGACGTGCGTGAACGGGCGGCGGCTTGTGTACCTGGACAGCGCCGCGAGTGCCCAAAAACCGCGTGCGGTGCTGGACGCGATGACGGCGTTTTACGAACACGACTACGCGAACATTCACCGGGGCGCGTACGACCTCAGCCTTCGCGCGACGGACCTTTACGAGGGTGCACGGGCCAAGGTTCAGGCGTTTCTGGGGGCCGAGGCGCCGGAAGAAATCGTCTTCACCAAAGGCGCGACCGAGGCGATCAACCTGGTGGCCTCCAGCTGGGGGCTCACGCACCTCAAGTCCGGGGACGAGATTCTTCTGACCACCCTGGAGCACCACGCGAACATTGTGCCCTGGCAGCTCATCCGTGAACGCACCGGGATCACGCTTCGCGTTGTGCCCATCACGCCCGAGGGCGACGTGCGGGGGGAGGACGTTTGCGCGGCGATGACTCCGCGCACGCGCCTCGTGGCGTTGGCGCATGTTTCCAACGTTTTGGGCACGGTTCTCCCGGTGCGCGAGGTTGCGGCGCTGGCCCATGCGCAGGGTGCGTTGGTGCTGGTGGACGGTTGCCAAGCGGTCGCGCATGTGCCCGTGAACGTGCGGGATTTGGGCGCGGATTTTTACGTCTTCTCGGGGCATAAGATTTATGGGCCCACGGGAATCGGAGTCCTCTATGCTCGCTGCGATGTGCTGGAGGCCATGCCGCCTTACCAAGGTGGGGGCGACATGGTGGAGCGCGTGACGTGGGAGAAGACAACGTTCAAGGCTCCTCCGGCGCGGTTTGAGGCCGGAACGCCCCCGATTGCGGAGGCCATCGGGCTTGCGGCGGCGTTGGATTACGTCCAAGGCTTTGGGTTCGATATCCTCACGCCGCACGATCAAGCGTTGGTGCGTCTCGCGCATGAACGGCTTACAGCGATTCCAGGGGTTCGGCTTTTTGGGACGGCGGCGCATAAAGCTGCGGTTGTGTCGTTCGGTCTGGACGGCGTCCACCCGCATGATCTTGCGACGGTGTTGGACAGCGAAGGTGTCGCGATCCGCGCGGGCCACCATTGCGCTCAGCCCTTGATGCAGGTTCTTGGTGTTCCGGCCACGGCGCGGGCCTCGTTCGCGCTCACGACAACGGAAGACGACATCGCGGCGCTTGAATCCGCCGTCCGCAAAGCGAAGGACCTTTTCGCATGACCCCCTCGGACGATCTCCGCGACCTTTACCAAGACCTTGTGCTGGACCACAGCCGAACGCCGCGCAATTTCCGGACGTTGGAGAACGCAAACCGCCACGCCGAGGGTGATAACCCCCTGTGCGGAGACCGCGTTGCGCTGTTTCTGCGCCTTGGTGACGATGGACGGATTGAGGACGTGGCGTTTCAGGGGCAGGGGTGCGCGATTTCGACGGCCTCTTCGTCCATCCTGACGACGCTGATCAAGGGAAAGACCCCCGAAGATGCCGAGCAGCTCGTTCGCTACGTGCAGGCCAAGTGCTCGACGAGGCCCGGTGCTCCCGAGCCCTCGCCGCCCTTTGCGCTGTCGTCCGAGGAAGCTACGCGCCTGGAGGCCCTGGCGGGCGTCCGCGCCTACCCGATGCGCGTGAAATGCGCTACGTTGGCGTGGCATGCCCTCCGTCGGGCGCTTGCGGAGAAGGTTGGGCCATCGGCCTGAGAATGCGCTTGTCCCTCAACCGCCAAGAAGGGCTTCCGGCTCAGCATGGATCTTCAATGGATTTGACGCTACCAATCGGCGCGAGGAGGGAGAGCCTCACGGGGATCTCGGCTGGAAACAAGTCCCCTCCAAAATCTCCCGTGAGGTCTCGGTAGGTTTACTCGGCTGATTCGGACTCGGGCTCCGATTCGGTCTTGGCTTTTGTCTTGGCCTCGGCTGCTGGCTTCTTGTCGGCCTTCTTCTGAGCCTTTTTGATGGCCGCGCCCAGGATATCGCCCAGCGACGCCCCGGAATCCGACGATCCAAACTCGGCCATCGCCTGCTTTTCTTCCTCGGCTTCGCGGGCCTTCACGGACAACGTGACCTTATGCCCAGCCTTGTCCACGGTGAGCACCTTGGCGTCCACTTTCTCGCCGACGGCAAAGCGGTCCACACGTTGCTCGGAGCGGTCGCGCGCGAGCTCGTTCCGACGGATGAAGCCCGCGTAGCCTTCGCCCTTGTCGCCGAGATTGACCTCGATGCCGTTTTCCGCCAACGCCGCAACGGTGCACGTCACAATGTCGCCCTTCTTGAAGGGTGCGACAATGCCCGCCAGGGGATCTTCGCTCAATTGCTTGATCCCCAAGCTGACGCGGTCCCGTTCGATGTCCAGCACTTTGACGGTGACGGTCTGGCCCTTGGTGTACGTGGCCAAAGCTTCCTCGCCGGGCTTGTCCCACGACAGATCCGACAAGTGCACCATGCCGTCGATATCGCCGGGAAGACCCACGAAGAGGCCGAACTCGGTGATGTTCCGCACTTCGCCGCTGAGCGTCGCGCCAATCTGATGGTTGGCTTTGAACTCTTCCCAGGGGTTAGGTAGGCATTGCTTGATCCCGAGGCTGATGCGGCGCTTGGCCGTGTCGATGTCCAGCACCATGATGTCCACCTCCTGGCTGGTGGCGACAATCTTGCTGGGAGGGACGTTTTTCTTGGTCCACGACATTTCCGAAACGTGCACGAGGCCTTCGATTCCAGGCTCCAGCTCCACGAACGCGCCGTAATCGGTGATGTTGGTCACGCGCCGCGTGAGGCGAACACCCGCAGGGTAGCGCGTTGTCACACCATCCCACGGATCGGCCTCGAGCTGTTTGATCCCGAGGCTGATGCGCTGCGTCTCGGCGTTGAAGCGGATGACTTGGACCGTCAACTGCTGGCCAATCTGAAGCACTTCGGAGGGATGGTTGATGCGGCGCCACGCGATATCGGTGACGTGCAAGAGCCCGTCCACGCCGCCCAGGTCCACGAACGCACCGTAATCGGTGATGTTTTTAACAACGCCTTGGAGAATCTGCCCTTCCTTGAGGCTGGCCACCAGCTCGGTCCGGGCTTCGGCGCGGCTCTCTTCCAGAACGGCGCGGCGAGAAACCACGATGTTGCCGCGCGAGCGGTCCATTTTCAGAATCTGGAACGGTTGAGGGGTGCCCATAAGCGGCGTGATGTCCCGCACGGGGCGAATGTCCACCTGGCTTCCGGGCAAGAAGGCAAACGAGTGTCCGCCCATCAACTCCACCGTGAACCCGCCTTTGACGCGCCCGACGATGATTCCCGTGAGGCGCTCGTTGGCCCCAAAGACTTTTTCAAGCGCTGTCCAGCTTTCCTCGCGCTGCGCTTTTTCGCGCGACAGCGAGGCCTCCCCGTTCCGACCCTCGATGCGCTCAAGGTAGACCTCGACCGAATCGCCCACTTTGAGCTCGTCCAGTTGGCCGCCCGTGGTGAACTGCGCCTTGGGCACACGGCCTTCGGATTTCAAACCCACATCAATGACCACGTCGTGTTCGTCGATGGCGACGATGATTCCTTTGACAACCTTGCCTTCGGGACTTCCCGAGGCACCGCCGAACGAGGAATCCAGAAGATCAGAAAACGCGCCGCCATCGGCGGGCAAATCGGGCGAAATCGCCTGACGGGAACGGGCCGAGGGACGAACAGCGGTAGCACGAGTCATGAGGGAGGGTATCACTTTCTTCGGCGTGAGGAGCCGAGGGGCCGCTTTCCAAAGGCGGACCCCCTTAAGAGGTCCGGAACAAAACAGTCAGTCCGAGCGTGAACAGGGGGGCTGAAAGCAAACCCCACGCTGTCACCGCGTCGCACTGTCGCTCAAAACCGCTTGAGCTTCCCCTCGACCAACGTCCGAGCTTGGGCGAACGCCTCATCCGCCGTAAGGCTTGAGGTCTCAAGCACGACAGCATCCGGGGCAGGACGCGAGGGAGCCGAAGCCCGCCTCTCGTCACGCGCATCGCGTGCCTGAAGGTCCGCGAGGGTTGCCGCTTCGGTAACATGTTCCCCGCGCCCTTGCAACTCCCGAAAACGGCGAAAGGCGCGGATTTCGGGCCGAGCGGTGATGTAAAGTTTAACGGGAGCTTCAGGAACCACGACCGTGCCGATGTCGCGCCCGTCCAGGACAGCTCCAGGGCAGCCGTTCGGCGGATTCTGGGCAAAGGTGCGTTGAAGGTCCAAGAGGGCAGCGCGAACGCCGGGGAAAACCGCCACACGGGACGCGGCTTGCCCGGCCTTTTCGCCCTTGAGCGCGGGGTCTTGCAGAATCTCCGCAAGGTCCGAAGCTATCGCAAGGGCATGGGCCGCGCGTTCGGCCCCGGCAGAGTCCTCGGGCGAGCCGCCTTCGGCCAAAACCCGCATTCCCACGGCGCGGTAAAGAAGGCCCGTGTCCAGGTAGGCCCAGCCCAAATGCTCGGCCAATCGCCGCGCCAGCGTGCCCTTGCCGCTGGCCGACGGCCCATCCACGGCGATGATCAGAAGGGGAGGGGGCATATAAGAGGACGTCATGCTGAAGGGGTTGCTGAAAAGCCTTGTGCGAGTGTAGCGGATGGTCTGGAAGACAGGAAAGCCTGAATCACAACCTGGACATCTTACAAGATCCTGCTCATTCTCTCGAGGTACATTCTTTTTCGTGAGGGCCTTCAAAGGATTATCCATGCGCATCACCGGGGGAACGCTGGTCGGACGGCGGCTCGAGGGCCCTCCGGGGCCAGGAACACGCGCGACGGCGGACCGCGTGCGCGAAGGGCTGTTTAATATTCTTGTGCATCATGCGTGGCCCGAGGACATCGGTGACCCGCTGACAGACGCTCGGGTGCTGGACGCTTTTTGTGGCACGGGGGCGCTCGCGTGCGAGGCGCTTTCACGCGGCGCGGCAAGTGCGATTCTTTTCGACAAAGCCAAAACGCCCCTGAACATCGCTGGGCGCAATCTCTTGGCGCTAGGCCTCGCGGACCGTGCCACCGCGTTGCAAATCGATGCCACGCGCCCGCCTGTGGCCACATCGGGCCGGAACGCCCCTTGGACACCCTGCACCCTGATTTTCCTCGACCCCCCGTACCGTAAGAATCTTGTGGCCCCCGCCCTGGAGTCCCTCGCCGCGCACGGGTGGATCGCCCCGCATGCACTTGCCGTCGTGGAAACCGCCAAAACGGAGGACGTGACCTTACCCCTCGGATGGACCGTGCTGGACGAGCGTCGGTACGGCGACACCCGCGTGACGTTTGCGGGGCGGGCGGACGAGGGGTAAACTCCGCACATCATGAACCGCGAATCCTCCTTGCCGTTGGCGAATCCTTCCCCCCCTTCACGTCCGCGCCCTCCGGGGCCTTCGGGCTTGCGGTGGAATGCCCTTGCGACCCTGGTGACTCTGGGGGGAGCGTTGGGGATGGTGATCTCGGGCGGCGTTTTGTTTATCGCCCCGAGCGGACAGATTGCGCGCGAAACCGGTTGGACCTTTTGGGGCCTCGCACGCGGGGCCTGGGGCGATTTGCATGCCGCCCTGGGGGTGCTTTTTATCGTCGGGATTGTGGGCCATGTGGTCGGCCACTTGCGTGGGTTGGTGCAGGCGATGCTTGGACGGCGCAAGGGGTGGCGCGGTCTGCACGAGGTCGGACTGGCCCTGGGGCTTGTCGGCGTGGTTGTCGTTTCTTCCGTTTTGGGCGTTTTCCCCTCGGACCTTGTCGAAGAGGTGGAAGAGTTCTTTAAGCAAGATTTTTGGCGTCCGTGACGTTGGGGACCCTCTTGACCGCAGGCGTGACGGGAGTCTTGCGGGGCTTGATCGTCCTTTACCGTTATTCCCTGTCCTTTTTCATCGGCCAACGTTGCCGTTTCATCCCCTCGTGTTCCGTTTATGCCGACGAAGCTCTACGCCTGTATGGTCCTTGGCGCGGAAGCCGGTTGGCGCTGCGGCGTTTTCTGCGCTGCCGTCCGGGAGGCGGGGCGGGGTTCGATCCCGTGCCCCCGTCGTTTCCCCCTTGCAAATATTTTTCGAAGGAGGATTAGCCCCCAAAAAAGTGTAGACTGCCCGTAGCCTCTGTTGAGGGGATTTTGAAGGATTTGACCGAAAGGCTCCCGGCGGTGACCGCCCCGAGAAATCGCCGTGATGAAACCGAAAACGCCCCCTCCGATTCAAGAAGCGTGTGCCAACCCCGCATGTCCCCCCCTTCCGAGGCCCGCCGTCGCCTCCCCCCCTTCCGAGGCCCTTGCGCTTCGTGGAAGTCCGGCCCTTCGTGCTGCGCTGGAGGCTGTGGAGGAAATGGTCGCGACCAGCCCTTCGCCTCTTGCGCACTGACGCACGAGGGGCGGGGACACCGCCGTGCTCTCGGCTCTGATCTGTCCTCTGTTACGGGTCGATCTTCAAACACCCCGGCAAGGGGCTGTCCTGAAAAACCTCCTCCGCGCGGTGGCGCAAGACACCCGCGTGTCCCGGAAAGCCTTCGTAATCGGCCAACGTCACAACGGGTTCTTTCAAGCGGGCGTACCCCTCGGGTGAGGCGTAGGCGAGGCTTGTGCGTTTCAAGAAACTCCACACCGAGGTGCAGCTGTTCGTCCGCGCGTGGCCGCCCGTGGGGAGCACCGCGTTCACGCCGATGCCAAAGTTGCCGAGCACGATGGGGGTTGTCTCGCCGATCAGGATCTCCCCGGCGTTGCGAAGCAGGGGCAAAACCTTTTCGGGCTCCCGCACCTTCAGCAGCATGTGCTCGGCGGCGTAGGCGTTGGTGATGTCAACCGCCTCGGTCAGGTCGCGCGTTAGGATAATCCCGCCGAACGTCGAAAACACCGTCCGGCAGAACGTCGCGCGAGGCTCGGGCAACTGTGCAATCAAGGTCGGGATGAGCGCGGCCACGGCGCGGGCCAACGTTTCATCGGGCGTGACCAGGATCGAGGCCGAATCCGGGCCGTGCTCGGCCTCGTTCAGCAGATCCCACGCGGTGTTGGCGGGATGTGCGGACTGGTCGGCCAGAATCAGCGCGTCCGAGGGTCCTGCGGGCATGCCGGGGTCGATCACCGCGCTGAGAAGCCGCTTGGCGGCGGCAACGTACGAGTTTCCGGGCCCGACCACGCGCAAAACACGGGGGACCGTTTCCGTGCCGTAGGCCAAGGCAGCAATCGCTTGGGCCCCGCCCGCTTTGTAAACGTCGCGCACGCCGCAGATGTCGGCGGCGACCAGGGTTGCGGGGTCAAAGCCGCCCTCGGGCGTGGGCGGGGTCGTGACGGCAATCGTCGGGACTTTGGCGACAACGGCGGGCGTGGCCAGCATGTACATGACCGAGGGAAACGAGCCCTTGCCGCGCGGAACATAGAGACCCACGCTGTCAATCGGCGTCACCTTTTCGCCCGCGTAAACGCCGGACTGAACCTCGTCCATCCAAAACCGTTCAACGCGCTGCATTTGCTGGAGGTGATGCGTTTTGACGTTGGCGGCGCACGCGCGGATCGCGTCCGTCACGCGGGGGGAGAGCGCCTTGTAAGCCCTGGCAAAATCCTCCTCGTGGGCCTTCAGCCCCCCTTGGATGTCGGCCTTGTCCAGCCGTTTGGCGAGGTCATAAAGCGCCGAATCGCCCCGCGTTCGCACGTCCTCGATGATCGGGCGCACGGCTTCGGTCGCGGCCTCCAGGTTGCTCTCGGCCCGCTTAAAGAGCGCGGCGCGTTGGTCCGGGGAAAGTTCCTCCGAGCGCCAAAAGTTGATCGTCACGGTCATGGATTCTTTCCTTGTGTTGGGCGTCGTGAAACTTGCTGGGGTTCGGGGTATAGTGGAACCTCTCTTTAAAAGACGTAGGGCGTCAAGAGTCTTTTTGGAAGATTCGCCTGGGGGAGGACAGAGGGCGTTGGGTTTGGTACACAGGGACGACGAATCCATAAAGCTAGGGAGTCGCGCCCATGACAAGTTTCCTCACAACCACGCCTTTGTGGACCTTGTTGCCGATCATCACCCTTGGTACCTGGGCCGGATGTTCGCTTTTGCTCGCGTTCATGCGGCGAAGGCTGACCGAGATCGGCGCTCTTGAAAAGCCGTCGGTGGATAACCTGTTGACCAAGCCCCTTCCGCGCGGAGCCGGGCTAGCCCTGATGCTGTTCATCGTCCCAGGCCTAGCGTTCTGCTTGGGCACCACCATGCAAGCGCGTCCGCAGGATTGGCTTTTGCTGGGACTCGTGTTGTTGGTCGTGATTGCCTGGTTTGAGGACCTGCACCCCAACATTCCCTTGGTTGCGCGGCTGGTCGTGCGTGGGTTGGCGGCCTATCTGGGGACGCTGGCGTTGCCCGAGTCCTTCCTCGTGTTCCCATCGCTTGTTCCGAACCTGCCTTTTGCGGTGGACCGGGGCGCGGTGATCCTCGCGTGGGTTGGGCTCATGGGAGGATACGCCCGCACGGACAGCCTCAGCGGTCTTTCCAGCATCCTGACCTTGGGCCTGGTTGGAGGCGTGGCGCTTGTCATGAGCCTGCCCTTGGGAGCGGACCCGGTGGACCTGCGGCTTGCAGCGCTGCTGATCGGCGCAGCGGCAGCGGCCTTTGTGTTCACTTGGCCCCCGGCCAAGCTCATTCTAGGACACGCCGGGACGATTCCCCTTGGGTTTCTCGCGGGGTACCTGCTGCTCAAACTCGGCGCGACGGGGTGTCTCCCCGCAGCCTTAATCCTTATTCTTTACCCGGCTGCGGAAGGTGTCATCACGCCCCTGCGATGGATGTTCCAGCGCAAACCCTTTCCGGGAGCCCCTTCGTGCGAGCGCGTCGCGCGGGCGCTTGGGAATCCCCGCAAGGCCCTGTGTGAAGTGGCCATCTTGCAAGGTGGCCTTATCGCGTTGGCGTTGGGCAGCACGATGAATGGGGCGTGCGTCTGGCCCCCCTACGTTGCCGGGGGCTTGGCCGTTGCTCTTGTCGGAGCCGCCCTGGGTCGCTGGAATTTTCTTGGCCGTCGCGCCCAGGTCCCTGCCGAGGATGCCGCACCAAGCGCCTGAGGTCCCGTCTCTCAGCCGTCCTTGTCGAGCCCGCGTAGCGGGCGCGACTATTCCTCTCCGGCTCTTTCCGTTAACCCGAAAGGCCCTCAGAGCCTGTTGACAAAGTATTAAGGGGTGATGAGGGAACGTACTGTTTTCCTACGAATCAGGGAGGACGGCATGGGGTACGCGAGCGACTTACGCGACGGGGAATGGTCGATTGTAGGGCCTCGTTCTGCGGGCGATCGTGGGGGAGTCCAACAACGGCCTTGCGAAGGCGCTGGCCATATCGCGGCCGACGGTCATTCCGACCTCATCGTCATGGCTGAACCTGGTCGAGCGTTGGTTCGGCAAAATCACGGCCGACTGTCTCCATCACGGCTCTTTCAAAAGCGTTGCTGATCTCGAAAAAGCCGTCCTCGACGATATCCACCACACCAACGCAAACCCCCAGCCCTTCGTCGGGACAAAATCGGCAGAGGACATCATCCTCAAGGTCAACCGAGACCGCATGGCCGCCGGTCTCACACCCCTCACGCCGTCCGTTAAATTGTAAACCTATGTTGGAGACACTGCACCAGTGTTAAGAATTGACGTTAGCACGAAATGATCACGCAAAACTTTTCTGCTTTTTCGTTGATTTTTGATAATCTCCAAGGTGTGGAAATGTTCAAAAAAGACGATCCTCATTGGTTGGTATGAGGAGATAAAAAATGGAGAATCTCTGCCTACAACATGAGCAACGACGGCAAGAACGTCAGGCTGTTCGGGCCATCATTGAAGATGTGATTCTGCACGCCCTTGGAGAAGGGTGGGAACGCGAAACGGACGGATGCGGGACTTACCTCAGGGGACCTTATCGTCCCGACTGTAACAATTATCGGCCTCCACGAATAAACATCCAGGTCTATGACAGGGGCACTGAAACAAAGAGATTTTTGTTCACACTTGCATTAAGAAATGAGAGTTCAACGAATGTTCTCATGATCACGTCGACAATAAAATAGGGTTTAACACAAAACCCTTTGTTTTCTGATGTTCAGATTTCCGACGGACTTGACCAAACACAACGACTAGGGGGTGATTTTCGAGGTCAATTAATGTTTAGAGGAGAGGTAGATGTGCTCCAGAAAGACGTTTTTTAACGAGATTCTTGTTGACACCTATCGAGGACTGAAACAGGCAAAAGAAGATTTAAACAAGATGAAATTGTTTCTGTCTCTCGTCCGTGCTGCCTTTGTTTTGGTTTACTTTCAACGAACGCCCGCTACCGGAACCGGGAGCTCGGTTGGACGCAACGCGGCATCAACTGCAAGCATGAGCAGAGACGTTTCGAGGATTCTGCCGAAACAGCCGCCGCCCTCCGCATACCCTTCCTAAGAAGGATGGCCTTTCAGGGGACGGGATCAACAAACCAGGCTCAGCGGCAATTCTATCCTCGCGCCCCTTCCCATTCGGCGACGCAGCGGGCCAGGGTGGGTGACGCGCGGCTGATGGGGTCGGTTTGGTAAAACGAGGGCAGGGGCAGCGTGAAGGGCTCGTGAACACGCGTGCCTTCCACGCAGCGAGCGTCATATCCAGACGCCTGGGTCCAAGGGACGGGCGAGCAGAGCCCAAGGCCCTGATCCCACGGCCCCTCACGCCACATCATGGCCCTCAACGCGTCGAGCGTGTCGAACGGCAGGGGCCGACCCAAGGCGTCGGAAAGCGCTCGGACAATGGCCCAGTCCTCCCGTGCCTCGCCTGGCGGGAACACGGCACGCTCCGCCTTTTGAACGCGGCCCTCGGTGTTCACGTAGGTTCCACTCTTTTCGGTGTACGCCGCTCCGGGGAGAATGACATCCGCAAGAGAGGCCCCTTTATCCCCGTGGTGGCCTTGGTAGATGATCAGGGTGCGGCGTGAAGGCACAAAGCTCACTTCGTCCGCGCCCACAAGGTAAAGCGCCGCCAGTGTGCCCTGGGTTGCGGCCTCCACAAGGCCGCGCGTCCCAAGTCCGCCGGGCTCGGGCACAAACCCAAGGTCCAGGCCCCCGACGCGGGAGGCCGCGCGTTGCAGTACGTTAAACCCGTTCCATCCGGGACGAATCATGTCACAGGATTCGGCAACCGCGCGGGCAAGGGCGTGAATCGCCGCGCCATCGGGTCGCGCGAGCGGCCCCGAGCCGAGAATCAGCATCGGCGTTTCGGCACTGCGCAAGATATCGGCGAACGGATGCCGTCCTTCGGCCAGCGCCAACAGAGTCTCAGGCCCCGTTCCCAGGGGTATCGTGGGGTAGCCGAGGTCCACAGCGGGCCCGATGATGCCTACCGGAAACGCGCCGCCCCGCCGCGCACGCTTGTTCAACCGGGCGTTGACGAGCGTGGCTTCGTGGCGTGGATTCGTGCCGATCAACAAAACCGCGTCGGCGTGTTCGATTCCCGCGATGGTCGTGTTCATGATGTAGTGGGCGCGGTCGGCAACATCGTACGTCGCGCCGTCTTGTCGACAATCGAGATTCGGAACGCCCAAGGTGCGCATCAACGTGCGGACGGCAAACAGGGTTTCGGTGTCCACCAAGTCTCCGGCCAAAACGCCCACCTGTTCGGGCGCGACGGATGGCAGGCGCTGCGCGATCAGGTCCAACGCCTCGGTCCATGACACGGGCACAAGCCGATCCCCCTGCCGCGCGTAGGGCGTGTCCAACCGCCCGTAACGAAGGCCGTCGCAGGCATAGCGTGTCCGATCGTTGATCCAGATTTCGTTGACGTCCTCGTGCAGGCGCGGCAGGACGCGCAGCACCTCGTTGCCCCGGCTGTCCACGCGAATCGCGCACCCCACGGCATCCAGAACGTCCACGCTGTCGGTCTTGCGGTATTCCCACGATCTCGCCGTAAACGCGGAAGGCTTGCTCGTGAGCGCCCCCACGGGGCACACGTCCACCAGGTTGCCTGACAGTTCGGACCGAATCGGTTGGCCGTTGTACGTGTCAATTTCCATGTGCTCGCCCCGAGCGAACGCCCCGAGCTCGGGCGAACCGGCGATTTCCTCCAGAAACCGGATGCACCGTGTGCAGTGAATGCACCGCGTCATGGCGGTTTTGATCAGCGGGCCAAAGGCTTTGTCCGGCACGGCGCGTTTGGATTCAAGGTAGCGCCCCTGGCCCGAGCCGTAGGCCACGGCTTGATCCTGCAGGTCGCACTCGCCGCCCTGGTCGCAAATGGGGCAGTCGAGCGGATGGTTGATCAGCAACAGCTCCATCACACCGTGCCGTGCGTGGCGCACGAGGGGACTGTCCGTGCGGACCACCATCCCCTCGGCGCACGGCTGAGCGCAGCTGGCAACAGGTTTAGGGACCTTGTCCACCTCCACAAGGCACATGCGGCAGCTGCCCGCGACCGACAATTTGTCGTGGTAGCAAAAGCGGGGGATCTCGACTCCAAGCTGCTCGCATGCCTGAAGAATGGACGTTCCTTCCGGAACATCAACGGCCTGACCATCAATGGTGAGTTTGGGCATGGACCAACCGCGCAAAACGAGGGAACGTGCGCAACGCAGAATCCACTCTACCCGGATCCCCGATTCCGGGGAAGGCGCTTGACGGCCCTCCCGTCGCAGTGAGGGGGCGGAGCAGCGGGAAAGGATGTGGCTGTAGGATCGTCACGGCCCGGCGAAGGGCAGAGCCCTACGACCGTGAGGGCGTCGGCTTGGCGGCTGGCCAGGGTGGATTCGTCGAAATCGGTAATCAGGTCCAGGAACAGGCGGTGCCAGTTGAGCACCGCCCCGAGGCGCAGGAACATGGACCCAAGCCCTACGGCGGCACGGTCCATGAACACAAACGCGCGGGGCAGGACGATCCCGCCCTTTTCCCGCAAGGCGCGATGCACTTTGTTCGCGGCCTCGCGTCCGTAAAGCCCCGTGTTGGTTTCATCAATGGAGCGTGCGCGGTCCTCCAGCAAGGGCGCGTAAATGAACGTCGCCCAGATGTTCAGCGTGGCAACCAGGTCTTTCGTGGGATTGGGGAATCCGAAGCCTTTGTAAGCTTCAACGGCTCGTTCCTCATCGTGATTCCGCAGCGCCTCGTAAAGACCGACAACGCCGCCGACGACCGAGGGGGGGAAGAGGCGCACACACCCAAGGTCCAAAAGATTCAGCGTACCGTCCACGCGGGCCGTGTAATTGCCGGGGTGGGGGTCACCGTGCAAAACGCCGTACCGGTAGAAGGGCGCGTACCACGCACGGAACAGCGCTTCGGCTAATCTCGCTCGCGTCGTGGAGGTGGCCGTTTTCAGGGCCTCGTCGAGCCCTTGGCCTTCCAGCCACGTCATCGTCAGCAGACGGTTCGTGGACAGGGACGGGATCACCTCCGGCACGTGGAGGGTCGGCTCCTTGTCCAGCATCAGCTTGTAAAGGTTGAGGTTCTTCGCCTCGCGGTCGTAATCCAGTTCCTCCCGCAAATGCTGCGTGACCTCGGCCAGGACCTCGTTTGTCACAATGGCCCCGTCGTAGTGCTCGAACAAGGTGAGGAGGACTTTCAGTTGCCGCAGATCGGCCTCCACCACCGAGTCCATGGCCGGGTACTGGAGTTTGCACGCGAGGTCCCGCCCATCAAGCGCTTGGGCCCGGTGGACTTGCCCCAACGAGGCGGCAGCGGCGGCGGTTCGCGTGAACGTGGCAAAGTGCGTTTCCCAGTCGGGGCCGAGTTCCGCCGCCATGCGCCGACGCACGAACGGCCAACCCATCGAAGGCGCGTTAGCTTGCAGCTGAGAAAATTCGCGTGCGTAGGATTCGGGCAAAACATCCGGTACGGCGGCCAGAAATTGCGCGACCTTCATCAGGGGGCCTTTAAGCCCCCCCAGTACGTGCCGTGCGTAATCGGCGGTGAGCGCTCGGCCTTCCTCGGGTCCGGAGGCTCCACGCACGTGGTCATAGGCGAATCGCGCCCCGACGCCCGCCGCCGCGCCCGAGACTCGGGCGTAGCGTTTCCAACGTTGCAGCGCGGAGGTTTCGTCGTGGGGAGGGGGAGGGGACAACGAAAGCCTCATGAAGGAAGGGCCGGGAAAAGGCTCAGGCCCATGCCGCGCGGACCTGGGTTGCCGCGTGAGGGTTTTCTAGCAAAAAATCATCCGTCCCGCTCTCCCCTGTCGTCACCTCTGTCGTTCATCGCGAGGCCCTGACAGGGCCGGGACGATCCATCTCCGGCTCTTTCCGTTCACCTCAGAGGTTTGTGAGCTGGATCGCTTCACGTCGTTCGCGATGACGACGGAGAGGGCGGGGCGTTACAGAAGGTTCGGTTTTTGTCCCGTCCCCTCAGCCGTCGTTCCGGCGAAAGCCGGGACCTCAAGAGGCTGAGGAGCACGGTTCCACAGAACCCCTCGGGCTTCGCCGGGACGACAGCGGAAAGAGGGATGACAGCCAGAACACCGCTAAAACCCAAGGCTAGTTGTCTTTTTGATACCATAATGTTCTCCTGTTGCTCGTATCAAAGAGCCGTCCGTTTCGTTAGTGAATACGACGACGAGTCTTCGTGCCATCCGCGAGATGTTTTCCCGAAAATAACATTTCTTGCGTTGTTTTTTCGTGATACACTCGCGCTTATGTACCAAGACGCTTTCGATGCCCTGGGGAAAATGGGTCTGAAACGGCCTGATGCGAAGGTGTATCTCGCGTGCCTGAAGGCTCCGGCGGGGCTTTTTGTGCATGAAATTGTGACGAGCACGAAAATCAAGCGCAGCACGGTGGACCTGATCCTCCGCCGCCTCACCGCCAAAAACATCCTCAGCAGTTTTCGTGAAGGGCAGCGCCGCAAGTTCACGGCCACGGCGCCCGAGAAAATCCTGTTCGCGTTTCAGCGGGAGATGGAAGATTTCAAGGCGGTTTTGCCGTTGCTCGCACGTTTGGGGAACGAGGACGATCAGACTCGCGTGACGTTTCATGAAGGTGTTCCCGGTCTTCGCACCCTTTTTGATGAAATCATCCTGACGCTTCAGGACCTTCCTTTGCCCGAGCGCGTTCTCCATTGCATCACGTCAAACCGCGAGATTGAGCGCCTCAACCCGCGCTTTCGCAAACAGTTCATTGACCGACGTGTACAGAACCGCATTCGTGTGGAGATGATCGCGCAGCGCGGGACACCCACTGAAACATGGGCCAGCAGCACGCGCGACTTGCGCATCACCAAGATGTTTGATGGGCAGAAATATCCCCTCGGCATGGAGGTTGACGTCGTCCACGATCGGCTGATCCTGATGTCCTTCCGCAAGCCCGTGGGGGGCCTCGTGGTGCGCAACCGGGTGCTGGCCGCGTCCATGCGGTCCATCTTCCGCCTGGTGTGGGACCTCCTCGGTCCGCCCGAGCCGGATAGCGACGCAAAGGCCTGAGGCCGGATTTCAGGTAGCCCAAGAGGTTGTGAGCTGGATCACTGCGCTCCTCTGTTGAAAGTGGAGTGAAAGCAGAGATTTGAGCTCCCCTTCCGTCGTCTCGGCCTTCGCCGGGGTGACGAGGAAGAAAGGCGCATGCCCAGGCGTCTTTCCTAAATCGCCTCGCCGGTGCCGTCGTGGACATCCAGGATATGCCCGTCGTCCATGGTCGCGATGCGGTCGGCAAAGGGGAAGATGCGGGCATCGTGGGTGACGACCAAAAGCGTCGCGCCGCGCTCGTGGACGGCCTCGCGCATCAGGCGAATGACGCGCTCGCCCGTGACGTGATCAAGGGCGCTGGTGGGCTCGTCGCACACGACAAGACCTGGTTTATGGACGAGCGCCCGCGCAATTGCGACGCGCTGCTGCTGCCCGCCCGACAGCGTTTCCGGCGAGGCGTGGATGCGGTCGTCCAGGCCCATGTCGCGCAAAATGGCGCTCGCCCGTTCCCGCGCTTCGGGGCGCGGAACGCCGTTAATCAGCAGAGGGATCGCCACGTTGTCTTGAATCGAAAGGGAGGGGATCAGGTTGTACGCCTGAAAAATAAACCCGATGTTTTTGGCGCGAAAATCAACGGCGGCATCGGAGGGCAGGCACCTTTGATCCACACCGAGCACGTGGCACGTCCCCGCATCGGGGGTGAGGATTCCGGCGATGATCGAAATCAGCGTGGTCTTTCCGCACCCCGAGGGTCCCACGAGCATCAACAGTTCGCCCCGGCGCACGTCCAGGTCAACGCCCCTCAGCGCTTGCACGGCGCTTTCGCCCTCGCCGAACGCCTTGGCGACGCCTCGGCAAACAACGACCGGCACATCCGGAGAAGGGCTGACCGACGCAGGGGAGGGCGGGACAGCCAACGGATCAGAACGGAATATCGTCGTCGAGCTCACCCGCGCCGCCGCCTGCGGGTGCCGATGACGTACCGGACGCGAAGGGCGCGGAAGAGGGGCTCTCGCCCTCGCTGCCGCCCGCCGCTGCCGCCCCCGCGCCGCTGCGGTTTGCGCTGTCCAACATCGTCAGTTCACCTCGGAAGGCGCGCAGGACAACCTCGGTCGAGTACTTGTCCTGGCCCGAGGAATCCTGCCATTTCCGGGTTTCCAGCTGGCCCTCAAGGTAAACCTTCGCGCCCTTCTTGAGGTAACGCTCGGCGACTTGGATGATGTTCTCGTTGAAGATCACGACGCGGTGCCATTCGGTGCGCTCCTTGCGCTCCCCGGTCGCTTTGTCCTTCCAGCTTTCCGAGGTCGCCACGGTCAGGTTGGCGACTCGTCCGCCGCTTTGGAAGGTTTTGATCTCGGGGTCGCGCCCAAGATTGCCAATCAGGATGACTTTGTTGACGCTGCCTGCCATAACGGCCCCCGAATGCAGGATGAAGGAAGGGCGCAGTCTACCGCGTTCGGCGTTTTTGTCCACCACCCCTTTGGCTGTTTTTTTTGGAGATTCCGCATGGCTCAGGCCCCTGTGCCCAAGGCCCCCGTCATTGTGCTGGTCCGCCCGCAATTGGTCGAGAACATTGGAACGACGGCTCGCGCGATGGCGAACTGCGCGTTGGACGATCTGCGGCTTGTTGCCCCGCGCGATCCCTGGCCGTTGGGCTCTGTGCATCAAACGCGCATGGCGGCGGCGGCTTCGGGCGCGGATGATGTTCTGAAGGGCGCGCGCGTTTTCGATTCCGTGGCCGAGGCGGTGGCGGACCTGCAATACGTTTACGCGACGACGGCCCGGCCTCACGACCTTGCGCACGTTCTGCACACGCCCCGGAGCGCGGCGGCGGACATGCGGACACGTACCTTGCACGCTGAGCGCGTCGGGGTGCTCTTCGGGCCGGAGCGCACGGGGCTTGTGAACGAGGACCTTGTGCGGGCGAACGCTGTCATCACCGCGCCCCTGAATCCGGCGTTCATGTCGCTTAACCTCGCGCAGGCCGTTTTGATGGTGGCCTACGAATGGCGCATGGCCGGTGACACGACGCCTGCCGTTCAGATTCAAACCGGCGCGAGCGTTCCCGCCGCGCACGGCGAGGTGGAAAACTTTTTCCGCCGTTTGGAATCGGAATTGGACGCTGCCGGGTTTTTCGTCGCGCCGTCCATGCGCCCGACGATGACGAAAAACCTTCGCGCCTTCATCGGCCGTGCGGTTCCGACGGACCAGGAGATTCGCACCTGGCACGGAGTCCTCTCGGCCTTGGTGACAGGCCCCCGACGGGGCAAAGAGTAGGGGGAAAATCCTCCGTCCTCTGCCCCTCCACACCTTGGACTCGGCTGGGGGAGTCTTACGGCGAGGAAAATCTTGGTTCCGAGGCCATGGTCAGCACCTCATCGAGGCTTTTTCCTTCACGGAGCAGCGCGTGAGCGGCGGCCGTGGGGCGTCCGATGGCGTCGTTCAGAACCAGTGAGGGCGTTGTGGGGCGCGACCAGAGAAGGCTCGCAGCGTGCTGTGAAGCGCGGACCAGGAGTCGGCGCGGTGGGGTACCGGCTTTTGTGATGATGGGTGTGAGGGTGGGCGGCCCAAAGTTCATTTCCGCCAAGAGTGCGCAAATCTCCTCTCCCCGGTCGGCGCGGTGAATCAGGGTGAGAAGGCCGTCGCTTTTCAAAAGTCGAGCGGCGGCCCGAATCCACGCGGCCAGGTCGTCGCTCGGCGCGGTGTTCGCATGGCGCTTGACGGTGTTTGGAGAGGCGGGGTGATGTTCCGCCGCGTGGTAGGGCGGGTTCATCAGCGCGTGATCAAACAGGCCCGCGCCGCGCGCGCCGAGCCGCGTGACGTCAGCGGACCAAACGGACAGACGTGCGGGCAAGGCATTTCGCCGCACGTTAGCGCGGGCAAGCGCGACCAGGGGCAGTTGATTGTCGATTCCGACTCCACGCACCCTCGGAACACGGCAGGCGAGGGCTAAGAGGGCTCCGCCAACGCCGCATCCGAGGTCAACGACGCGATCCGAAGGTTTGGCAGGGACGGCAGCCGCCAGCACAAGCGTGTCCACCGCGACCCGAAAGCCGTGGGCGGGTTGTTCAAGGACCAACCGGTGATTGAGCAAGCCGTCGGTGGTTGTCGCCTCAGGCATCCGCGACACGCAGGGAGGGGGCGTCATCTTCCTCCCTGGATTCAGCGGTGGCGGCCACAAGGCCGAAAGCGCACCAACGGACGAATTCACTTCGCAGGACTTCTTGCGCGATGCTGAGGGTGAGTTCCGGCGTAAACTCCGGCACCTCGGACAACGAGGCCCGTAGGGCGGGCAAGTGTGTGATGCGTTGAAGCTCGTGGAAAAGCGACTCCACAAGGTTGTCGTACCCCTTGCGCAGGAGGGCTTGCAGGACAAGCGCGTGCCGGGCGGGAAGGGTCACGGGGCGGCCCACAACGGGGGAGGCGAACGCGACGGCGGGCCGTGTAATATCGATTTCGTCCCATCCCTTGTTGTAGGCAACGGACCAGACGGCGCTGCGTAAGAGGTCCATGGAAGGGGGTGTGCAGCGGGCTCGCATGGGGCACAGGGCACCACACGCGACGAGCATCTGCACGGCGGCGGCGACATCCTGGGGGTTGGTCTTTTGGCCCAGGGGATGCGCGAGAAAGTCGCCGATGCCGGCGGGGAGTGAGGACATCAGCGCGAGCAGGTTGGCAATCAGCGGGTCGGTTCGTGTGAGGCGAAAACCACCGTCGCTTTCCAAGACTTCCGGCAGGCTGTCAGGGGGGAGGGAGGCCCCGAACACGAACGAGCCAAACAGCTCAGCGTTGTTGGACGAGGCCGTTGCAGGCAGGTGGCACCAGACATCGGATCGGGCCAAACGAGCGCTGGCAAGGCTTTTCAGCGATTCGTAAAGCGGATGTTCGCGGCAAGCGAGAAGGGATTCGTGAGCTTCGGATGGCGTCGACAGTTCCAGGTAATTGGCCCGTATCTCGGCGCTTCCGAGAGGGGCGAAGTTGCGCTGGGTCAAACCGAGGCGAACGTTGGTGTCTTCGGGCACGGTCGGCTCGCCACCGCGTAGGCAAACGTTGAAGAAAATCTCGGGATTCTGCGTGGCGATAGCTTCGGCCAGCGCGGCGTAAAGCTCGGGCTCTCGGGGGAAAAAAGCGGCACCGAGGGTCTCAATTTCTTCCAAAAACGCGCCGCTTTGCTCGGGCGTCATGTTCGGCGCCAGCTCACTGACGATGAATCGTGCCAACGCGGGTCCATTGGGCGCGACGGCGTAGCGGTAACTGAACAGTCCCGTTGGTTTCAGGATCGTGGCGGCGAGATCGAAAAGCGTATCACGTTCCTCGGGGGTGAGGGCGGTTGTTCGCTCGGAGCACACGAGGTAGTCGGCTTGGGTGCCCAGACGCGTCTCGAACTCTGACCACGAGGTGGGCGACGATTCAAGAAACGTCACGTTGGGGGTCCCGCGTGAGCCAGCGTACGCGATGGCGCGGGCGGCCAGATCGGGATCCTCCACCAAGCCCCAAAACTGCCCTTCTGGGTTGCTGGCGGCCAAGGCTGTGAGGAAATCCACATCCACCACAGAACAGGCCACATACGTGAACGGAGCACCTGTCGCGCGTGGTGGACGTCCGCGCAAGGCTGCGGCGTAGTCGAGCCCCACAGGGCTGAAATCAGGTGAGGAGGGAGGAAGAGAGGAGGCCATCGAGCACCACGCAGGCTAGAGGTACTTGGAAAGGTTCAGGCTAAGAATGATGCCCGTCGCCGAATACGAGGCTTCGAGTTGAGTCTTGAGCGCCGTGATCTTAGCGCTTGTCTCGGTGGCGTCAACGCTCCGAATATCTTGAACCTGGCTTGTCAGAATGTTGATGATGTTGGCGTGCAGCGTTTTGGTGTCCTGCAGGGACGCGCTTTGGGACGAAACGGTCGTGTGGTAGGCTTGAATAGCCGCGAGGCCCTTGCTGAGAAGGTCCTTCGCCGTTGCCATGTCGTTGGCGTAGTTGGCGTAGGGGGGGCCGGGGTCCTGCGTTGCAGCGTAGGCCAATCGAAACCCCATAATAAGCTGCTGAAATCCCGTCTGGTTGCTGGAAATCCCGTACGTCATGGTTTGTGTGGTGTCCACCGCGACGCTGTCTTTGACGTACGACGCGGCGGAGGTGTCCCCAGGGGCTGTGTACTCGCTATCGTACTGAGGGATGAGGGGGTCCGTCATGACGTAAGGGGCGACTTCAGTCGGCGGCACGGGGAGTGTCGTTAGGCTCTTCACGGGCGAGGTGGCGTACCGTGAGCCCGCAAAGAGGAATCGGTCCCCAAGCTTCTGATTGAGGTCACTCTCGATTTGCGTGAGGTACCCTTGAATCTGGCTGGCGGCCAGGGTGTTGTTGGCGTCGGTGCCACGGTTGGCCGAGAGCATGGCGGAGCTGATGCCTTGCGTCGCAATGCTTTCCATCCCCGTGAGGACTTGGTCGTAGATTTGAAGGCGCGAGTCCACCACCGTGGCCACGGTCTGAAACCCTTGGCGCCTTGTAATGTTGGAGGAAAGATCCAACATCTGCCGGGCATCGTTTACGCTGTAATCCGACAGATTGTTTGATTTGCGCCCGGTTTGCAGCTGCTCCGTGAGCAGACCGAGGTTTCCTTTCTGCGTCGTGAGATTCGAGATGGAACTGAGCAGGCTGCTGAGGGAGGAAATGGCGAGCGACATCATGGAACTCCCGGCGACAGGGGACATGTCAAAGCGAGGGCGATAGAGCCCCCTGCTTGGGACATGCAAGTCTGGGGCCAAAGCCCTTGGACAGGCAAAGCCGTGGGGAAGCAGGGCTTTTCAACACTAACAGGCAAAACGCAGGGAGAGGAGTTGGTGGGGGATATAGTCGCTCAGATTCAGCGTCGCTAAGATTCAGCGATGTAAAGCAAAAGAGAAAAATCGTTTTTAGTGATCCAGGGCAAGCCTTTTTACATCTTCTTTTCGGACTTGAAGCGAGAATCATTCGCCATCTTGACAGGGCTCGGGCGGGGGGCCTAGCCTCTCCTTCTCAGAACATGCTCGTGGCGAAAAAGGACTCGGTTCTTTCCTCAAGAGGGGGGGATCGGGGGACCACCGAGCCGGTTCAGAGGAACCACCTTGGGGCGTTCGCAAGGGATGCCCTGGAACTTTCGGATCGAATCCCGCACAAGGCGGGTTCGATGGCCTCCAACGTTCATGGCAGGGATGACGATGAAGTTTTCGGTGACCGGAAAGCACATCAGCGTGGGCGACGCCCTTCGCAAGCATGTGGAAGACCACCTGGAAGAACTGGTGGGCAAGTACTTCAGCGGAAGCCTGGAGGCCCATATCACGTTCTCGCGGGAGGCCCATCTGTTCCGCGCGGATGTCGTCGTTCATGCGGGGCGGGGAATCACCCTGCAGAGCAACGGCAGCGCGAACGAGCCTTACCCGGCGTTTGACATTGCCGCCGAACGCATGGCGCGCCAGTTGCGCCGCTACAAGACCAAGATCCAGGACCGCCATCAGCAACCGCTCGAGTCGTCAAGCGATGTGCTGGCCAAGGCGTTCGTGCTTCAAGGGTACGAGGAAGGTGAGCAAGAAGCTGAGGTGGGGGATAACCCCGTTGTCGTCGCCGAAATGACGACGCCGATTGAATCGTTGTCGGTCAGCGAGGCCGTGATGCGGCTTGATCTTGGCGATTTGCCCGCGTTGATGTTCCGAAACCGAGCTCATGGAGGTTTCAACATGATCTATCGCCGTCCCGATGGGCATATCGGTTGGATCGACCCGCCGTTGGCGTTGCACGCCGCTGCGAAGGGGGTCTAGCGATGAGCCGCGCTCCCGTGGTCTTGCGCGACCTCCTGGATCCGGGGCGCGTCAGGGTTGCTGTGGAGGCTCCCGGCAAGCGAGAGCTTTTGCAGACCTTGGCGGACCAGGCTGCCCAAACGTTGGGGCTTGATCCCGATGCCGTTTTTGATGTCCTGTGGGCACGGGAACGGCTCAGCACGACGGGCATTGGGCGAGGGATTGCTCTACCGCACGGGCGCGTGCCCGGCCTTGCCAAGGTCCAAGGCCTTGTCGCCAAGCTAGCGAAGCCCTTGGCCTTTGAATCGCCGGACGGACGGCCCGTGGACCTCGTGTTTCTCCTTTTGGCGCCAAGCGACGCCGGGGCGGACCATTTGCACGCCCTCGCGGGCGTTTTACGCGTCCTGCGGGATGAAACAGTCGGAGAGACGCTTCGGCGGGCTCCGGATGCGGCGGCTCTGTACCGTGCCCTGATGTTGCCGCCGCCAGTTTCGGCCGTGAACGCCGCCTGACGAAGGGGCTAACTGCGAAACGGCACAAAATAACTTTTTCGCAAGCCCTCCTTCCCCTCGCGTCATTCCGGCGAAAGCCGGAACCCAGAGCCGTTTTCCGTGACAAGAGGAAAGTGGATCCCGACGAAAGTCGGGATGACGAGGGACGCGACGCCAAGAACCATCTGTGCCGTTCCACAGTATAGAGCCCCCCCATGAATCTTTCCCTTCCCCCCCTGCGCGAGGTGATCGCCCGGTACGGCTTGGCGGCCCGCAAGGGGTTGGGGCAGCATTTTCTGCTCGACCCTTCGCTGACACGTGCGATTGCGGCGGCGGCCGGACCCTTGGAAGGTTGCGTGGTTCTGGAGGTGGGGCCAGGCCCCGGAGGGCTCACGCGTGCGCTGCTCGAGCGGGACGCGATCGCACGAGTCGTCGCGGTGGAAAAGGACCGTCGGTGCGTGGAAGCCTTGGGGCCCCTGGTGGAGGCCGCCGAGGGGCGATTGACTCTGCTGGAGGGCGACGCGCTGCGGCAGGATGCGTTGGCGTTGACGGCCCCTGGTCCTCGCGCGGTGGTCGCTAACCTGCCTTACAACGTCGGGACGCCGCTTCTGATCGGATGGCTGCGGCAAATGCCCGCGTGGGAAAGCCTCACGATCATGCTGCAGGCTGAAGTGGCGGAGCGGCTCACCGCAGAGCCCGGCGACGAGGGCTACGGTCGGCTGAGCGTTCTGGCGCAAGCGGTGTGCGCGACCCGGCGCGTCTTGCGTGTTCCGGCGGGGGCGTTTACTCCGCCGCCCAAGGTGGACTCGGCGGTTGTGCGCTTGGTGCCGCGTCCCGCAAGGCCCACGGACGTCGCCTTGCCCGTTCTGGAGCGTGTGACCGCCGCTGCGTTTGGGCAACGGCGAAAGATGCTCCGCGCGAGTCTCAAACCGCTGGGTGGCGAAAGCCTTGCACGGGCTGCGGGCCTCGACCCCTCCCGCCGCGCCGAGACCCTGAGCATCGCTGAGTTTGAAACCCTGGCCCGGATCGTGGCTCATGGCTGTCCCGTTCCCCTCAACACCTCTCTCCCGTGAGGGAATCGGGAGTCCTGCCGCACGTTGGGATTCTGCCGTTTTCGGGTTTCTGACGCCTGGCCGCTTCCGAAAGTATTTTTCCATGGCCGAGCAAGGTGTAGAATAGTGTGGAATCCTTTTGAATCAATAGGGATTCGAAACAGGGCTTGTCTTGAAAGCTTTTGAGACGTGCTGGAGAAAGACACATGAGCGATTTAGGGTCAGGCCGGATAACACAGCAAACCGTTAGTCCTGCGGCCTTTCAACTTGGATGGTGGTTTGGGGAGGCCAACAGCGCTCTACAAGGATCAGAAGAGCGGGAGTTAGTAATAGGCAAAGCTGTTCATGTTCTGAGGTTATTTCCGGCTAAATTTGCTCTTTCTCAAGCCCAGATCGCATCTTTTTTTGGGCTTTTCCCAAACAGTGCGAACGCGCAAGAGGCAAATTGTCTGAGGGATAACGCCTTTGATGTTTGGAGGTGTCCCCCAGCCTTTTCAAAAGAGGATACGATAAAGGCCACCCCTGAACAACTTTGGGAGATAATACGAACAGGCGAGCCATCCTCCATCTGTGTGTCAATTCCCACCACGTTTTTTGTCGTAGGGAAAGAGGATGCAAGAATTTCGCGTAATTCAGAATCAGGGGGGGCGTGTGATGTTGCCGAACTGTTCAAGATGGTCTACGGTTTGGAGGATGCAAGGCTTTTCAATTTATTACAGAAATCACGTGCGGGGAATGTACGTTTGGCGGCGGATCTCTGCGCAAACGCTTTTTCTAAGATGTGTTGTTACAATAACGAAATGATATTACAACTCCTGCATAATCAATCAGAGCTTATTACGGCTTGGGCCGACGCTGTGCAGGCCCTTTGTGAATCGCCTTTTTTGCCGGATTTGCTGAAACGTGAAGAGATGTCTAGGTTCCTCCTAGCTACTGTGGGCCGCTACGGGCTAAGTATAGACCCAGCTGACGACCAGCAACGGAGGATTAATCATCTCAAGATTCACAGGATTACTCATCCCGAGATTCAACAGGCTGATGCGCCCTCATGCTCCGCCGCCGAACAGCTCGAAAAGCTTTGGGAGATTTTCAGGGCTCATCACAGAGGCTTACTCCTCTCACCTGTTCAGGCTCCCTCTCACAACATGGGGAGGGGAGGGAGGCCCACAAGCTGTCAAATCCGCTGTGAACGTATGGGTGGACCTCAATAAAATGACCATCCCTTTTCGGGCACAAGAATTGCGGGGGGCACGGCGGGATTCCCTCTCCCTCAAGAGGGAGTCACCCCCTCAAAAAGGCCACCATCCGTTTATGGGCTAGACTCACATCTTAAAAGGCTCTTTAAACGCATCCTAACGATCACTGCGCGCTATCTGACACAGTTGCAGCTAGGTGTTTTTTTAGCGCATGCATCCTTAAAACACACTCCTTGGCCTTTTAAAATCGATTAACGGACACTTAAGGATCGTTTCGATTGTGGTTAATGGGGGTGGGTTGTCCGAGTTGTTTTGCCCGACGGCGCAACGGAAGGGATCCTCCCATCTTCTGAGAGCGTTGAAAAGCTCTGACGGAACGCCCCCCTTTTGTGAACCCCCTCCCGAGTGTGCTAGAACGGAGGGGCGAATCATCGAGGGGTCCATGAGTTTTGTCGATTCAGGGCTGACCAGCCTGCTCAAAGCCAAAATGGGCTACCTGGCCCAGCGGCAGCGCGTGCTGGCCGAGAACGTCAGCAATGCCAACACGCCGGGGTACAAGGCGCGGGACGTTGTGCCGTTTTCCTTCGCACAAGCGTTGCAGGAAACAAGCGCGGGGATGCGCGTCACCAACCCCCGGCACATCGTACCCGCGTCCATGGCAGGCGGTGTTGCGGTCCGCAAAGCGGCGGGTTCAGAGACCGTGCTCTCGGGCACGTCCGTGGATGTTGAGCACCAGTTGATGGAGGTCTCCAAAACCTCCCTCGAATACCAGGAAATCCTCGGCATGATGAAAAAATTCGGGGGCTTTTGGCGCACGGTCCTCGGCTCGAAATAGGCCGACGAACGCGGGGTAGAACGACATGGCTTCATCATCGTTATCGCCGAACCTTCTGGGCGTCATGGGCGTGGGCTTCGCGGGCTCGCAGGCTCAGACCTTGCGCATGAAGACGATTGCCGAAAACATTTCCAACGCCTCAACAACACCCACCAAGCCCACCGAAAGGCCCTACCAACGCAAGCTCGTCGCGTTCAAGAATGTCTTCGATGCGGCGCTCGGGGCTAACAAGGTTGTCGTGTCCAAGATTGTGACGGACACGAGCTCCTTCATCAAAAAGTTTGAGCCAGGGCACCCGGCCGCCGACAAAGAGGGGTACGTGCTCACCCCTAACGTACATCCCATCCTGGAAGCCATGGACATGCGCGAGGCGAACCGCAGCTACATGGCGGACCTGGAGGTCATTGATGCCTCGCGGACCATGCTGGTGAAGACACTCGACATGCTGCACAGCAATTAAGCAACGAACGATCAAGGGGAGACCCCACGATGATTTCGGATGTTTCAAGTGCCCTGGCCGCCTACCGCCAAGCTTCCGTCAGTGGGCTTGCGTCCGAGGACGGGGCCGCGGCTGCGTCCGAGATCGGCGGCACGGGCGGATTCATGGAAACCCTCAAGGGGTTTTTAACGGACACGGTGGGAGCGGTGAAACAAGGGGAGTCCGTCGCAGCGGCAGGAGCCCTCGGAAAGGCGAGTCTTGAAGAAGTTGTGATGGCGACCAACAAAGCCGAGTTGATGCTGCAAACCCTGATTGGTCTTCGGGACAAGATGATCACGGCCTACCAAGAAATTTCGCGCATGGCCGTATGACCGCGCAGCGTCCTTCCCCCGCTGCACCCTCCACGCAACCGTTTCGTCTGGCTGAAGCCTTGGCCACGGCACGTGGCGTCATGCGCGTTTTGGCGTTTGTAGGGTTGCTCGTGGTCCTTGTGCCCCTTCACATCGTCTGGCGTGTTGTTGGGCGGAATCGGCCTTTCCTCGTCGTGCGTCTGTTTCATCGCGCGTTCACACGTCTGATAGGCATTGACGTCCGGACGCGCGGGGAGCCATCTCCCTCGCGCCCAACCTTGTTTGTCGCCAACCATCTTTCGTACCTGGACGTGCCCGTTTTGGCGACGGTTTTGGAAACCGCGTTCGTGGCCAAAAGTGAGATCGCGTCCTGGCCCTTGTTCGGCCTGTTGGCCCGTTTGCAAAATTCGGTTTTTATTGAGCGCCGCACGGTGAAAGCCCGCGTGGGGTACGAGGCGGTTCGCCGTGCACTGGGCCGAGGGCAAAACCTCGTTTTGTTCGCGGAAGGCACCTCCACGGACGGACGGAGCGTCCTCCCTCTGAAAAGCAGCCTTCTGGCCGCTGTTAGCGATTCAACAACCGACGAACACCCCCTGACGGTTCAACCGATCACGCTCACCTGCACGCACGTGGCGGGACTTCCCGTCGGGCGGGCGTGGCGGCACCGCTATGCGTGGTACGGCGACATGACGTTTTTGCCGCACCTCTGGAAGGTCTTCCGAGGGGAAGGACTCGGCGTTGAGGTCGTTTTCCATCCCCCCTTTACGGCGTCTGCCTGTCCCCACCGCAAGGACATTGCGGCCCGGTGCCATCGGGCCATCGTCGGCGGGCTTCTTGTCCAACGCTCCCCTCGGGGAAAGTAAGGACGTGTCGTTCAAAGCCTGATTCACTCCCTCCCTTCCCCGGTTCGGGACGTTTTTCCTCACCTTCACAGGCTGTTAAGGGCTCCCTCGGTCTTATCCCCGGAATCTGTGGATAAGTCTGTGGGGAAAAAGCCGATCCCCCCCTTAAGAGGGCGAAAAACAAGGCTTCGGACGTGATTGCTCAAGAAAGAGGCAAAAAGATTAATGGCTTGATAGATAAGGATAATTTCCTTCGTTTGCCTCCTTGTTGCCTCAAAGAAGCCCCGTTTTTGTCCAGCATCAAGGTTTGATTAAGGATTGTGTGAAAAGGCCGTCTTTTCCCCCTGTTTGGACAGTCAAAAACCAAGGCCTCATGCCCCTCGCTCGGAACCTGCGCCGGGTCTCTCCTTGCTGGTCGCAAAAATCTTGCACCACGAGGGGGGTGCATGAGAGAATAAGGGCGTCCAGTGAGGTTACATGAGCACACCGTCCGCCCGCGCCTACCACCCCACGGCCCCCCGAAAGCGAGGAGTCGTGCAGGGTCCTGTCATGCCCCCAGGTCCGACCACCGGGATCTCTTCTCACGAACCGCCCCTGACAGGCCCCGCCAAGTGGGAAGGGGGCGTGGAGACGCGCGTTGCCCGCCTGGAAGCCACGACCGAAGCGACCGAACGCGCCCTCGGTGTTTTCCGGGACGACGTGAACAGGCGATTTGATTCTGTGGACAAACGATTTGATTCCGTGGATAAACAGTTCGACGTTCTCCGGGATGAGATGGATAGACGGTTTGGTTCCGTGGACAAGCAGTTTGATTCCGTGGACAGACGATTTGATTCGCTGATGCGCGATATGCGTTTGTTGCTGAGCTTGTTTGTCGGCGGGTTTTTGATTCTCGCGGGACTTATTGCTCACGGATTCAAGTGGTTTTGATCCTTCTCTCCTCGTGGATTCAGGCGCCCTCCCAGGCTGTCCCGGTTGTGGCGCAACGCCGCGCCCTGAGGTAGGGTGCCGCGCATGTCTCACCCCTCGTCCCCCTTGCCTCACGATTCGGCGATGGCCCCTCGGCCCGTGAACCCGTTCACGACGGCCAAACGCGTGGTCATCAAGATCGGCTCGGCCCTCCTGATTGACGGCGAGCGCAACGAGATTCGCCAAACCTGGCTCCGCACGGTGCTGGAGGACGTGGTCGCGTGCCGCGCCAACGGGCAACAGATTTTGATCGTCTCGTCCGGCGCGATCGCGCTGGGGCGGCGCGTTCTCGGCCTTCCGCAAGGCCCCCTCCGCCTGGAAGAACGTCAAGCGTCCGCCGCCTGCGGCCAGGTGCGCCTTGCGCACGCCTACCAAGAGGAACTCGCCCGGCACAGCCTCGGCGGGGCCCAGGTGCTGCTCACGCCCTTCGATACCGAAGAGTGGAAATCCTACCTCAACGTTCGCGCCACACTGCGCAACCTTTTGGGTTTCAACGTCATTCCCGTCATCAACGAAAATGACACGGTCACAACTCCCATGCGACGTTTCGGGGACAACGACCGTCTGGCCGCCCGCGTCGCCGCGATGGTGGAAGCGGATTGCCTGGTGCTGCTGTCGGACATTGACGGCCTTTTTACCGCCAACCCTCGGATTGACCCCAAGGCCACACTCGTTCCCGAGGTTTTTGCCATGACGCCCGAGATTATGGCCATGGCGGGCGAATCAGCTTCGGTGTTTTCATCGGGCGGCATGGTCACGAAATTGGAAGCCGCACGAATCGCTCTCAAGGCGGGATGCACCATGGCCATCACGCGCGGGGATATCCCGCATCCCTTGGCTCACCTCGCCCAAGGTAAACCCTGCACGTGGTTCCTCCCGAGTGTTTCCCCCGTCGCCGCGCGGAAAATCTGGATCGCCGGAAGTCTGAACCCACGGGGGAGTTTGCGGATCGACGCGGGCGCGGTGCAGGCCCTGGACAACGGCAAGAGCCTCCTCCCCGTCGGTGTGACCTCGGTCGTGGGTGAATTCAGTCGGGGCGATGCCGTGCGGGTCGTCACGGCCCAAGGCAACGAGATTGCGCGGGGGCTTATCGCCTACGGCAGCGACGACGCCAAGCGAATCGTAGGCCGCCGCAGCGACGAATTTGAATCCCTCCTGGGGTACACGGGGGCGGAAGAACTGATCCACCGGGATGATCTTGCGTTGCTGTGATGTTCCCACCTCCTTCCCCTTCTCCCCTGAACGCGACGGCCCCTTGGAAGACCTTGGAGGCTTACGCGGCGCTGATCAACCTTCCGACCCTTGCAGCCCTTCATGCCGCCGAGCCGGACCGCACCGCGCGGTGGATGGTGCGCGTGGGGGGCCTCGCGGTCGATTTTTCCAAAACGCACCTGACTGCACAGCTGCAAGCCCTGCTTGAATCCCTGGCAACAGCAGAGAATCTCCCCGCCCAACGCCAAGGGCTTTTTCGCGGGGACATCCTGAACGTCACGGAAAAACGGGCTGTCTTGCACACGGCGCTTCGCGCTCCCTTTGGTCCCGACCCCGAGGGCCTCAGCGGGGGCATTGGGCCGGAGGTTAAAGCCCTTCACGCCCGCATGAAGACGGTGATCGACGCCGTGCACACAGGGGCGTGGCGCGGGGCGACGGGTCAACCCATCACCGACATTCTGCACATCGGCATTGGTGGGTCGGACCTCGGGCCCCGGCTTGTCGTGAAGGCGCTGCACCCCGCCCATGCTCGGAACGCCGGAGCGCCGTCTTCCCCACGGGTTCACTTCGTGGCCAACATCGATGCCGCCGAGATCACCCGCGCCCTGGCCGTCTGCAACCCCGCGACAACGCTCGTCGTCGTGGTCTCCAAGACGTTCACAACGCTGGAGACCCTCTGCAATGCCGAAGCAGCCCGCGCGTGGCTTAGGAACGCGCTGGGGCCTGAGGCGCTGGCCCGGCATGTCCTCGTGGTCTCCTCCGCCGCGCCCGAAAAGCTGAGCGCGTGGGGCCTCACGCCCGAGTCCGTCTTCCCCCTTGCCGACAGTGTGGGCGGGCGGTTCAGCCTCTGGTCCGCCGTTGGCCTCAGCATCGGATTCGCGCTGGGGTGGAACACGTTCGCCACGCTCTTGCGTGGGGCGGCCCAGATGGACGCGCATTTTGCTAACGCCCCGATGGAGAAAAACCTTCCGATCCTGCTCGGCCTTGTTGGGATCTGGTACCGCAACTTCCAGGGCACGTCCTGCCACGTTATCGCTCCCTACACCGAGCGGTTGCGCGACCTTCCGAGGTACGTTCAACAGCTGGAGATGGAAAGCAACGGCAAGTCTGTCACGCGCGAGGGCCACCCCGTGACGTACGCGACGGCCCCGGCGGTTTTTGGAGAATGCGGCACCGTGGGGCAGCACGGATTCCACCAATGGCTTCACCAGGGAACTGCTTCCGCGACGGTGGATTTCATTGGCCTTGACGATGACCCGCTGAACCCACCGGACCGCCACCGCGCGTTGAATCAAAACCTAGAGGCGCAGGCCGAGGCCCTCGCGTTCGGGGACAACGACCCCGACCCGGCCAAAGCCAACCCCGGCAACCGCCCGAGCGTGACGTTGACGCTGGAGCGCCTCGACGCCGAGACCCTTGGGATTCTCCTCGCTCTCTACGAGCACAAAGTGTTCGTCCAAGGTGCGATCTGGCGGATCAATTCCTTCGACCAGGGAGGCGTCGAGCTTGGCAAACGTCTCGCCCGCGCGAAGGCCTCGTTTCCACTTCGCAAAGAACCTTGCGAGGCAGAGGCGTTCCTGGATGGGGTCGCAAAAGGCACCTAGAGCTGGCCTCCAACAAAAGGGGTATGGATTTTTGGGCACAAGAGTTGAGGAAGGCACGGCGGTGTTCCCGCTCCCCCTCAGGGGGAAGGAATCTTGCTGCGTTCGCTTCACCATGGCCCCTCAAAACAAACGCCTCAGGATGTGTGAATCCGTCCTGGATTGACTATAAGGTACGGGAAGGGCTCGACACGACAAGCGAATCGCGGGGCATTCCATGGCGTTTTTAAAACAGCTTGGGTTGGTGGGGGGCTTCCTTTTCCTCGGCCTGGGAGGGGACGTGGCGTGTGGCCTCGCGGAGGAAATCGCGGCAAACGCGATCACGGTGACGCCGCATCGCGCCGTGTACGATCTGACCCTCGCGCGCGCCAAACCGGGCAGCGGCATTGAGGACGTGGCGGGAACCCTCCGCTTTGAATGGGACGATACGTGCGACGGATGGGCTCTCAATCAGACCTTGAATCTGACCATCAACGAAGGGGAAGATGACGAACACACGACGACCAGCACGTCGGCCAGTTGGGAATCCAAGGACGGGTCGCTCTATCGGTTCAGCGGGCGGCAGACGGCGACGGGCGAGGGCCCCGAAACCTACCGAGGCAGCGCAACGTTTGCGACACCCGGCGGGAAAGGTCTTGCGCATTACGTACAACCTGAAGCGAAGGACATGCCGCTGGAGCCGGGCACTCTGTTTCCCGCAGCGCATACCCTGCTTGTCCTCCATAAGGCCCAAGAGGGCGAGCGCCTTGTGACGCGCTCGGTGTTTGATGGCGAAGACACGGAAGGGGTTTCGCTCGTAAGCGCCTTTATTGGGGCGCCCCTCGCCCCGGACAAGGCGCAAGGGCTGCTCCCTAAAGCACTGCGAAAAAGCCCGCTTCTGACCGGGGCAACGTGGCCCGTGCAATTCGCGTTTTTTGAGCCGTCGTCCGAAACCGGTGAACCCGCTTATGAAATGGAGATGGTGCTGAACGCGCAAGGCGTCGTCAGGACCCTCAAGATTGACTACGGAGAGTTTTCCATCAAAGGCACCCTCAAGAAGCTGGAACGCCTGAAGGGACCCCATTGCCCGGCCGTTCCAGCCGTCACGGACAACGGCTCTGGATCCCGGCTTTCGCCGGGATGACGGGTGGGGGGGGAGTCAAAAAAACCGTCATTCCGGCGAAAGCCGGAATCCCGAGGAAGTTGTTCACGCTCTGCCCATCTTGATGTCCCGGCCTTCGCCGAGACGACGGGCGAAGAGACATGGCTGAGAAACAAGGTCTTTTGTGCCGTGTCGTAGGATAATCCCCTTGCGTTCAGCGCGACGGGGGCCGTCGCAGGAACGCGGGAAGATCGTGGCCGAACGTTGTGGGACCCTCGGTGGCCACAGGTCTTGAAACAGGCCTTGACCGCTCATCGTTGGAACGGTGATGAGCCGCGGGACCGCGTGGCGTGCGCGAGCTCTCACTGTTCGTGCTTTCCCCGTGCGCGGGACGTGCGGCATGGGCAGGAAGAAGGGGATGCGCAGGCCTGGACCTGCCAGCAGGCGGCGCGGATCGTCCTCCCGCACGTTCGGAGGATTCGGAGCGCCCAGGTCCGGATCGCCTGGACCGCGAGGACGATGCGGAGGAGCGCCCATTCCGACCTCGTGATTCGTCGTCGCGAGCGGGCGGTAAATCGCTGACGGTCACGCGAATCAGTTTTTTCTTGATGAGCCCCTCAATCGAGGCCACTTGGCGTTCATCGTCGGGCGTCACCAACATCAGCGCCGCGCCCTTCTTGCCCGCGCGGGCTGTCCGCCCGATGCGGTGAACGTAATCCTCGGTGTTAAACGGCACGTCAAAATTAAAAACATGGCTCACGTCGGCAATGTCCAACCCCCGCGCCGCCACGTCGCTGCAGACCAGGAAGGGAATCGCGCCCGCGCGGAATCGTTCCAGCGTCGCCGTGCGCTCGCTCTGTTCCATATCACCGTGCAACGCGCCCACGTTGAACCCGTGGCGTTGCAACGAGCGATAGACCAACGCCACGTCCCGCTTGCGGTTGCAGAAAATGAAGGCGTTTTGCACGTCCTCGGCGCGGAGGTAGCGCCGCAGCGCCTCGCGCTTGTGGAAAGGGTTGCCCGAGGGCAGCACCAGCAGGGTCTGCTCCACATCCGCCGAGGTGCTGGCGGGTGGCGACACCGTGATTTCCTTGGGATTGTTCAAAAACCGCTTGGCGAGGCGTTTAATCTCGGGCGGCATCGTGGCCGAGAAAAACAGCGTTTGCCGGTTCGCGGGCAGGCATTCAGCGATTTTCTCAACGTCCGGGATAAAGCCCATGTCGAGCATCCGGTCGGCTTCATCAATCACGAAAATCTTGATGTCGCCCAGCAAAATCTTGCCACGGTCATACAGATCCATCAGGCGTCCTGGCGTGGCGATCAGCACATCCACGCCCCGGTCCAGGTGGCGCAGCTGCTCGGTCATGGTCTCCCCGCCGATCAAAAGCGCCATGTTCAGGTGCGGGTGGTGGCGACCGTATGCCATGAAGTTCGCCGCCACTTGGCTCGCCAGCTCGCGCGTCGGCTCCAAGATCAACGAACGCGGCATCCGAGCGCGAGCGCGACCGTGGTGCAGAATATCAATCATCGGCAAGGTGAATCCCGCCGTTTTACCGGTGCCCGTCTGGGCGCACCCCAGCACATCGCGCATCATCAGAACATACGGGATAGCTTGTTCTTGAATGGGGGTCGGGGTGGTGTATCCGACATCCTCAATGGCCTTGAGGACCGTTGGGCTCAGGCCCAAATCAGCAAATGTTGTCACGTTAGGGTTAAAACCTCGCATCGTTCTTTAAAGATGAACAGAGCTCAGTCTTAGCAGAAAACAACACCTGAACGCAAACAGGGAGGAAACGAGCCAATATTCTCATAAAACCTTTCAGAATCAGGATGTTATCTCCCATTGTTCGGTGCGGCACTCGGCAGAAAAGGCTTGTGCCCGAGGTGAAAACGTAAAAAACCTTTGACTCACGCCGTAAAAAGCCTGTAGATAGCACCTATTCCCGGTCAAACGAGATAAGCGTGTGCAAAAACCCGGTTGTTTTCCGGGGCCTTTGACACCGGGGGTTACGATCCCTTCACGGCCTGCTTGCTTTTCCGCCGCACGCGCGTTTCGCAAGTTTGAAACGGCCCTTTTTCCTTCTCCCTCACCCTATCAACGAGATTCGGATGAACTTACGCGAACTGAAAACCAAGACCCCTGCTGACTTGTTGGCCATGGCCGAAGCCCTCCAGGTTGAGAACCCCGGCGCGATGCGCAAACAAGACATGATGTTTGCGATCCTCAAGGCGCAAGCCGCGAGCGGAGCTCCCATCTACGGTGACGGCGTTTTGGAAGTGTTGCCCGATGGGTTCGGGTTCCTGCGCTCACCTGAATCCAATTACCTCGCAGGACCGGATGACATCTACGTCTCGCCGAGCCAGGTGCGGAAATTCGCGCTGAAAACCGGTGACACGGTGGAAGGCGAAACGCGCGCACCCAAGGAAGGCGAGCGGTACTTCGCGCTTCTCAAGGTCAACACAATCAACTTTGAGGACCCGGAGAACACCAAGCACCGCATCGGATTTGACAACCTGACGCCGCTCTACCCCGATGAACGCCTCAAGCTGGAATTGTCGGAGACGACCAAGAAAGAAACCACCAGCCGCGTGATTGATCTGATCGCGCCGCTCGGCAAGGGGCAACGCGCCCTGATTGTCGCGCCGCCACGCACCGGCAAGACGGTGATGCTCCAGAACATCGCGCACGCGGTAGCCCAGAACCACCCGGAGGTTTACCTCATCGTCCTTCTGATCGACGAGCGTCCCGAAGAAGTCACCGACATGGCGCGTTCCGTGAAGGGCGAGGTCATCAGCTCCACGTTCGACGAACCCGCGACGCGCCACGTGCAAGTCGCGGAGATGGTGATCGAAAAGGCCAAGCGCCTGATTGAGCACAAGCGGGATGTCGTGATTTTGCTGGACAGCGTCACGCGTCTCGCCCGTGCTTACAACACCGTCGTTCCCTCGTCGGGCAAGGTCTTGACGGGCGGCGTGGACGCCAACGCTCTGCAACGGCCCAAGCGATTCTTCGGCGCAGCGCGGAACATCGAAGAGGGCGGCTCGCTGACCATCATTGCAACAGCCCTGATCGACACCGGAAGCCGCATGGACGAAGTGATTTTCGAAGAGTTCAAGGGCACGGGGAACTCAGAGATCATCCTCGACCGCAAGCTTTCGGATCGCCGCACATTCCCCGCGATTGACATCACGCGCTCGGGCACCCGCAAGGAAGAGCTGCTGGTGGACAAGGGCACCATGTCCAAGATGTGGGTCTTGCGCCGAATCCTCATGCCGATGGGCGTGACCGACGCGATGGAGTTCCTGCTCGATAAGCTGAAGTACACGAAGACCAACAATGACTTCTTCGACAGCATGAGCCAGGGCACCAACGAGGCCACCAAAACCCGAAGGGGGTCAGGGGAGTAGGGGAGCTACCTTATGTGAGGCTTGGAAGGGGAGGGGAGGGGGAACGGACACACACCCGTTGCGAGGCCCTCAAAGGGCCGAAGCAATCCATCACCTGCCCTTTCTCCGCTAACCCGAAAGGTTGTGAGATGGATCGCTTCGCTCCGCTCGCGATGACGAGAGTAGAAAGCCAAGAACGGAACGTGCCGAAGGCGCGGCAGGATTCCCTCTCCCCTTGGGAGAGAGGGTTAGGGTGAGGGGTACAAAGAACAAGGAAATGAGTCTGGATGGGGTGTGACATGAATCTAACCGTATCGGACACTCTTCTCATCTTGGGAGCATTTTTGGGACCTGTGCTTGCTGTCCAAGTGCAAAAATACCTTGAACGTCTCCAGGAAAAAAATGGCAGAAAATTGATGGTTTTTCGTACGCTTATGGCGACGCGAGGGGCCCGCACATCGCTTGAACACGTTCAGGCCCTTAATATGATTGATATTGAGTTCAATAAGAAAAATCGGCGTGAGAAGCTTGTGATTGATGCGTGGGAATCTTATCTCGCTCACCTCAGCAAACCCATTGAGAACAATGAGAGTGAAGCAATTGCTGCAAATCGTTCACAAAAAATGGATGACCTGTTTTTCGAATTAATCTATAATATGTCTTGTTGTCTTAGATATGATTTTACAAAAACACAGGTACAAGAAAAATCATATAACCCTAATGCACATGTATGGAACGATCGACGTAGGTTTCAGATCGAACTTGGTTTGGCCCAGATTTTATCAGGAGAGAAGCCCCTTAAAATGGCTGTCGAATCATTCCCCGTTTCAGAGGAAGCCCTTCGGAAACAGACTCAATTGCAGGATGCTCTGATAAAAGCCCTTGAAAAAGGTCCCTTAAGTGTAGTCCTCGAGTCAGATACACGGTGCGACAAAAACGATCGTAGCCGAGAAACTCAATGACGCCCTTTCCCTTACCCCTCACCCTGACCCTCTCCCACAAGGGGAGAGGGAACTGCGCCGTACTTCGTGGTGACCGCCCATGATCCCCTCCACACCCTCTCTTCGCAGCATCGCCGAGATGATGGACGAGTTTCTGGCCTACGAGGACCAGACGGTCGTCGTGAAAATCGGCGGGAACTCGATGGCCGCCGACGAGGGCTTTCTGCCCTCCCTCGCGCGGCAGCTGGAATTTCTGCAAAGTCGGCGCGTGCGTCTTGTCGTCGTGCACGGCGGCGGGCCCCAGCTGGACCAAGCCCTTCACGCCCGCCAAGTGACGTTCACCAAAGGTGCGGACGGACGGCGGCTGACGAGTGCCGTGGCCATGGAAGCCGTGGCCGAGGTGATGGCCACGCTGACGCGCCAGGTCGCGGAATCCTGCACAGCGGCGGGATGCCGCGTCCGGGTTCCCGCCGAAGAAGGCACTGTTTTCCTGCACGCCAAGCCCCTGGACCCGCGCCTGGCTGCGTTCACCCCTGAAGACCGCACGGGAACGCCGAGCGGCGTTGACGCGAACAAATTGCAGGCGTTTTTGACGACCGGCGCGATCGTGATCATGAGCTCCCTCGGGCGGGGAGCCGACGGGCTTTTGTGCAACATCAACGCGGACGATTCCGCCATGGCGCTAGCCGTGGCGCTGAAGGCGCGGCGGCTCATTTTGGCGACCAACGTCGCGGGCGTGTACGGCGCCGACGGAGCACCCCTTTCGCGCCTTACCCCCACCTCGGCGCATCACCTGGTGGCCGAAGGAGTCATCAAGGGCGGCATGGTCCCCAAAGTTGAAAGCGCCCTTGCAGCCCTCGCGGCGGGCGTCGGCGGCGTCGCGATCGTGGACGCCCACCAAGATTGGGCCCTCTTGGGCGAGCTCCTCACCCGCCAAGGTTTCGGCACGCTGATCACGGAAGGGTGAGGAACGGCGGGCGCAGAAGAAGGAGGAGGAGGACATAACGTGGATTGGCTTTCGGAACTGATCAAAGGAGTGTTCTCCTTTCTGACAGCCCTCGTTTGGCCTGGGTTGATTTTTTTGCTGGCCCGTCGGATTACGCCAGAATCAATCAAACACCTGCGCGGGCTTTCTTGGAATCGCCTACAGTAAGGGCAAGGGAGTAGCCCGCAGTTACGAGGAGACCTATTTTTGGCTCTCCCTCGCGGGGGTGCATGATCCAGATGCTCCAGGGCTTCTGAATCAACTTGAGAAAGACACGACATGATGGCCTACCTGACCATGATGGCCGTGCGGCTTTTGGAATTGCACCGGGTGCTGAAACCTACCGGGAGCCTCTACCTTCACTGCGACCCCACAGCGAGCCACTACCTCAAGATTCTTCTGGATAGCGTGTTCGGGAAAGAGAATTACCGGAACGAGATATCGTGGAAACGTTCTCAACCCAAGAGCCACACCACCGTGAATTTTCCCAATTGCCGCGACATCCTGTTTCGCTACTCCAAGGGCGATACCGTTGTGTTTCGGAAGGTCTACGGGGAGTACGACCCCGACTACATCGAAAAGTTTTACCGATTTACGGACGAGGGCGGGCGACGTTATAGCCTGAGCGATTTGACGAACCCCAACAAAAACAGACCTAACCTTACGTATGAATTTCTCGGCGTCACGCGCGTTTGGCGCTGGACAAAAGACCGCATGCAACGCGCCTATGATCAGGGGCTGATCCATCAATCCCATCCGGGGGCTATCCCGCGTCTGAAGCGCTACCTGGACGAGATGCAGGGCCAGCCGATCACGGACGATTGGGACGATATCGAGCACCTCCACGGGGCCAACGGCGAAAGCCTTGGCTACCCGACGCAAAAGCCGTTGGCGCTTCTCGAGCGCATCCTTGAAACCAGCAGCAATCCGGGCGACGTGGTGCTTGACCCGTTTTGCGGGTGTGGAACCGCAACGCACGCAGCGCAGAAACTCGGGCGAGCGTGGATCGGAATCGACATCACGCACCTCGCCATTTCGCTGATCGAAAAACGCTTGGGCGACGCGTTTCCGGGTGTTGCCTACGAGGTGCATGGAACGCCCAAAGACGTGGAAGGTGCGCGCGCGCTTGCCGAGACTGACAAATACCAATTCCAGTGGTGGGCGGTTTCGCTCGTTAACGCGATTCCCTACGGCGGTCACAAAAAGGGAGCGGATCGAGGAATCGACGGCATCCTCTACTTCCATCCCAACGACCAACGCACGACGGAAAAGGCGGTGGTTTCCGTGAAGGGCGGAAAGTCCGTCTCCGTGGCCATGATTCGTGACCTCGCGCATGTGATGGAACGTGAGGGCGCGTGCCTGGGTGTGTTCATCACGCTGGCCGAACCCACGCAACCGATGATTGCGGAAGCTGCGTCCATGGGGTTTTTCGCAACCGCGTTTGGAGATGTTCAGCGTCTTCAAATCTTCACGATTCACGATCTTTTAGCGGGGCGCACGCTGCCTGCGTTTGTTACGCACGATGTTCACGCCTTTAAGAAAGCCCCCCGCGAGGGGACAGGACAACAGACCGCGATCAACCTTTAGCACGTTCTGTTTTTGTCAAAACGCGCTGGTTTGCGTATCCTGAGTTTCCTTTCTTGGCTCTCTGAGGGGTGTTGCCATGCCTGATGATTCGCAGCTTCCCGAAGAGACACCCCCCGCCCCGGTGTTTGTGCCCGAGGATACGAGGAGCGTCCCCCTCCCGCCTTTCAACGAGACGCCCGAACCTCCGCAACGCCGAAGGGGGAGGCAGATGCTTGTCCTTGTGGGATGTGTGGAAGTTCTCATTCTGGCGTTAGGGCTTGGCGTGTTGATGGTGGCACCCCCCTGGCAGGGAGCCCGCACGGTCATCATTCCCAAAGGCGCTTCGGTTCAGGACGTAGGGACCGCGCTTAGCCGTGCGGACATGATCTGGACTCCTTGGGCGTTTCGCGGTGCGGCGCGTGTGTTGGCGGGGGATGTCCTTCAGGCGGGGGAGTACACCCTGGGACCGGGAGCCAGCACCGTGGACATCGTGCTGATTTTACGGGAAGGGCGAACCGTGCCCCGAAAAGTGACCGTGGCTGAAGGGCTGACGTCGTGGGAGATCGCGCAGCTTCTGGAAGGAACCCCGGCCATGACGGGAGAGGTAAGGCCGGTTCCTCCCGAAGGTGCGTTGTTGCCCGAGACGTACCGTTTTAGCTACGGCGATAGCCGATCCTCGCTGATTGAACGTATGCGCAAGGAGCAGGGGGCCGTTTTAGCGAAGATTTGGGAAGGGCGGAATCGTGAACTTCCCCTGAAGACTCCGGCCGATCTTGTGATCTTGGCGTCCCTCGTTGAAAAAGAAACGGGCCAAAAAGCCGAGGAGCGCGCTCGCGTGGCTGGGGTGTTTGTGAACCGCCTCAGGCTTGGGATGCCGCTTCAATCGGACCCGACGGTGATCTACGCGCTGACGCGGGGCAAGGACCAGCTGGGACGCTCCTTGACGCACGACGACCTGGACCACCCCTCACCGTACAACACGTACCGCGTGACGGGCTTGCCGCCCGGACCCATCTGCAACCCAGGGCGGGCGGCCCTGGAAGCGGCGGCGCACCCCGAGAAGAGCACCTACCTGTATTTTGTCAGCGACGGCATGGGGGGGCACGCCTTCGCCGAGACCTTGGACGTTCACAACCGCAACGTCGCCAAGTGGCTGAGTCTGAGCCGTCCTCTTGCTGGGGGGCGGTAGATTTCTTGCGGCCGTGTGAACCTTATGAAGTTTTCGGAGAATGGGACACCTGTTAGGCGTGTCCCACGTCAAGCGAGCTGACACCCTCCCAAATGATCATGGAGGAGAGCACGAAGGGTGAGAGATACGGCAAGACGAGAGATCAAAGCCCCCTACAATCCCGACAACCCGTAGCGCTTGCGCGTGAAGGCCAGCAGAAGGCCCATGCCGAGGCCCGTTGCCCAGAGGGATGACCTCCCGTAGGACACGAAAGGCAACGTCATTCCCTTGGCGGGAATGATGTGCAGCGTGGAGCTCATGTTGATCAGGGCTTGGAGGCCAAAGCTGATCAGCAACCCCGCCGAAGCCAACAGGATAAAAAGATTGTTTTCCTGGCGCAGCCGTCCGAGACCCCGCACGGCGATGAACGCGAAAAGTCCCACGATCAGCAAACAACCAATCAGCCCCAGCTCCTCTCCCGCGACAGCCATCACAAAATCGGCGTGCGCGTCCGGCAACGTCAGCTTCACGGTGCCCTCTCCCGGCCCCACGCCCCACACGCCACCATGCGCAAAGGCTTCAAGCGCTCGATCCGTTTGGTAGGTATCACCATGCCCTAGAAATCGGTCCACGCGAGCGGTCACGTGCGGGAACACATAGTAAGCCCCGACAAGCCCCGCAGCGCCCGCAAACGCCACCCCTCCGGCGGCCCGCACCGACATACCCGCCAGGAAAAACTGCCCAAACCACACGCACGAGACCAGCACCGTCATGCCGAGGTCCGGCTGTCCCAACAAGCCCACAACCACCGCGCCGTAAAGCACGGCGTTCAGCGCCCAGGCATACCCCTGCGGGCGTTCTTGCTGGCGAGCAAAAAGCCACGCCGCCACCACGATCAGTGCAGGTTTAACAAACTCGGAGGGCTGCAACGACACCCCGAACAGGTCGAGCCACCGGGTCGCCCCTTTGACTTCGGCCCCCAGAACAAGCGTCGCGGCGAGCAAAGGCAACGTCACGGCCAGAAGCCCCGCCGCCCCCCAAAGCGCCTGCCGGGGGGTCAGCAACGAAACGCCTAACATCAGCGCCACGGCCGGAATCAGACCCGCCACATGCCGCTGGGTGAAATAAAACGGATCGAGGCCATAGTGCGTCGCGATGGCGGGCGTGGCCGCCTGAATCAGAATGACGCCGTAGCCGATCAGCAACGCCAGCGCCGCCAAAATCCAATGGTCCACGGTCCACCACCAACGGCCCAGGACAGACTTGTCGGATCGGGTTAGCCTAAACGACGTCATGACCGCCTCTCCCCTCTTGCCGGACACCTCGTGGAATCGGGTCGAGACTAAAGCCTAAGTCCCTTGAGGACCAGAGCGCGGGGCACGCTCGGCCCTTTCCCCACGGGGCTCAACCGTTGTAGAGAGAGGGGCTTTTCCGGGCACTTGATCCGAGGGACTGACCGTGGACCTTTTCCCCGCCATTGACCTGCAAAACGGACGCTGCGTGCGCTTGGCGCGCGGCGATTTTCGCGCCTCCACCCTCTATGCCGAGGATCCTGTGGCGCAAGCCAAGGCCTTTGCCGAGGCAGGGGCTCGGTGGATTCACGTGGTGGATCTTGATGGGGCCGAGGCCGGTGGAACGCGGCAAACGGACCTGATCGCGGCCATGACCCGTGCCGTGCCCGTCAAGATTCAGACGGGGGGCGGCATCCGTTCGTGGGCCACCATCGACGCCCTTGTTGCGGCAGGCGTTGAGCGCATCGTCATCGGCAGCTTGGCCGTCACGCAGCCTGAGCTTGTCCGCGAATGGATGACGCGCCTCGGGCCCGGACGCATCGTGCTGGCTCTTGATGTGTGCGTTCCGGACGAGGGGGTGTCCGAGGCCAACGCGATTCAGGTGGTCACGCACGGCTGGCAGGCCCGCAGCTCCCTGTCGCTGGAGGCGATTCTCGCCTTCTACCCAACGGACATGCTCTCCACGATTCTCTGCACGGATGTTGCGCGGGACGGTATGTTGGCAGGGCCCAACCTTGAGCTTTACCGGCACCTCACAACCCGCTCCCCGAATCTTCAGGTGCTGGCCTCGGGGGGAGTTCGCAGCCTTGATGACCTTTTGGACCTGCAAAGAAACGGCCTCGCGGGGGCCATTGTCGGCAAAGCCCTTTACGAAGGCCTTGTTGACCTGAAAACCGCGCAGGAGGCCTTGGATGCCCGAAACTGATTGAAGGCACTGATTCGCACCCCTTCAGGAAGCCCCAAACGCATACCATAAGATTTATGTTATTGATTTGTTCATCAATTATATGGTATATCTTATCCCATGAAAGACGCCCTTCGCCACTTGGACCAACGATTCAAAGCCTTGCGGCCGCTCGTCGCGACCCCACGACCGCCGAAGGGCTGGGTGCGGGCCGTGCGCAATGCTCTCGGCATGACGGGGGCTCAATTGGCGCGGCGGCTTGGGGTGGCTCAGCCGCGTGTGCGCGAAATGGAAAAGGCCGAGATTTCCGGCAGTTTGACGCTGCGGTCCCTCGAACGTGCCGCTGAAGCCCTCGGGTGCCGCGTCGTGTACGCGCTTGTTCCCGAGCGCCCTCTGAGCGAGACCGTTCAACAACAGGCCGAGCGCATCGCCGAACGCCAACTGACTCCCGTGGAACAAACGATGAAACTGGAAGATCAAGCGGTGCGCGATCCTGCGGCTCGCCGACAGATGCGCACCCACCTGGTTGAATCGTTGCTGCGCAAACCCGCACGGCTCTGGGATGAGGAATGAACGTCCTGGATGCCGAAGATGAGGATGCGACTCCGCTCACGCCGGACGAGCGGGAGGGGCTGATCCCCACCCACGTGGCCCTCCGTCATGAAGTGAACGAGCTGGAGCAAACCAACATCCTGGAGGCCGACCTGTGGGCGTTTCAGCGTCAACGGCCTGTTCTGGATGAAGCGTTCTTGCGTCGTCTCCACAAGCGCATGTTCGGCAACGTGTGGAAATGGGCGGGAGCCTATCGCACGACGCCGCGCAACCTGGGCGTTGAGCCCTGGCGGATCCCCATCGAGATGCGCTTGTTGCTCGATGATGCGCACGTTTGGATCGACGCCAAGACGTATCCTCCCGACGAACTGGCCGTTCGCTTCCATCATCGGCTTGTTTCGACGCATCCCTTTCCGAACGGTAATGGGCGTTGGTCCCGCCTCGCCGCCGATCTTCTGATCGTCACCCTCGGCGAGAAACGCCTCACGTGGGGACGCGACAATCTGCAAACCGCCGGAACCATCCGGCGTCGCTACATGGACGCGCTTCACGCCGCCGACACCCACGATCTTGATCCTCTGATTGTGTTTGCCAGGTCATGAGAGAAAAAGGGGGACCTTCCCCTGATCCCGAAGGCATTGTAGAGAAAACCTGACACGTTCGATCCGTCACCGCGAAAGAATCTCTTCATGCCCTGGATTCCCCGTGCTTACCCTATCCAGGAGGCCTTGGATGCCCGCTAAACGGATCATCCCGTGCCTGGACGTGCGCGACGGGCAGGTCGTCAAGGGCGTTCAGTTCCGCGACCACGAGGTTGTTGGCGACATTCTGGACCTGGCCCAACGCTACCGGGACGAAGGCGCGGACGAGCTTGTGTTTTATGACATCACCGCCAGCAGCGATCAGCGGCGTGTCACCCGTGATTGGGTCACACGCGTGGCCGAGAAACTGGACATCCCCTTTTGCGTGGCCGGGGGTCTGCGGACCGTGGACGATGTGCGGGATGTTTTGGCGCACGGGGCGGATAAAATTTCGATCAATTCGCCCGCGTTGGAAAACCCGGATTTGATCAACCGCTTGTCGGCCGAGTTCGGGTGCCAGTGCATCGTCGTCGGCATTGATAGCCGCTACGAAGACGCCGATTGGTTTGTTTACCAATACACCGGAGCCGCCGACAAAACCCGGTCCACGCGACGGCGTACGCTCGATTGGGCGGAGGAGGTTGTCCGGCGCGGCGCGGGCGAGATTGTTCTGAACTGCATGAACCAAGACGGCATGCGCCAAGGATACGATGTTCATCAGCTCCGTGCCGTGCGAGCGCTCGTGAACGTGCCGTTGATCGCTTCGGGCGGCGCGGGCACGGTGGAACATTTTGTCGAAGTGTTCCGCGACGCGCACGTGGACGGAGCGCTGGCCGCCAGCGTTTTTCACAAACGCCTCTTCACCATCCCCGACGTCAAAACCCGCCTACGGGCTGAAGGGGTGGAGGTAAGGGGGTAAAGTTTAAGGGGCCAGCATAACTGTGTTTGTCCGGGGTACGGATGGGCTTGCGATGTGGGGCGGCGGGGGGTATTGGACGCGAAAATCGTCAGATTCACCCCCTCTGAAGGCAACTTCAAAGTGTTGGTCAGATGGATCAAATCGTTGTCCGATAACCATGCCCCGCACGAGGTTGCTTACAAGGATGTTTGCCCAATGAGATTCCCAAAAAGCACCTTGTAGGTGAAGTTCAGCAAGCTTCCGCACAAGTGCAATAAGATAAGGGTCTTCTGGGCCTTGGAGACCTGCCAACCCTTGTTGACCAAACGGCAACGGATCAGGTGAAAACATTTCATAAAGCGAAAGACCTCCGGAGAAGGGATCCTTGATTGAATTTCCTGATGGGTTATAAACCAACAACCCGGCTTTCTGAAGCCTCAACTTGATAAAAGCCACAGATTCCAAAATATCTTGACTTGTTGGCCAATACGTCTGATTGTAATCGGGGTGTGTATCATGATCAAGAAATGATGTCATAATATAGGTGGATTCAACCAAGCTGCTTTTATCTCTTGCTAAGATGGTTACAGCTCGCATAGCGGGAATTGGATAGTCAATTCCAAGGTGTTGTAGGGATTTTAGCGCCATGATGTCAGAATTTAATTCCCTTAATGACCCATATCCACAGATATGATGGCTTGCTTCGTGTAAAAGAAGTGCAAGTCGCCCTTGATTCCAAATGGATGGAGTGTCATCACCCGTTCTTCGTATGCGGTTATACTGAGGACAAAAATTCACAGCATAATTGCGTTGCACCCAAAGGGGCTGATGATGGGCTGTTTCCAGATAGATTAAGACAAACTCTGAACTATCAGTCAGAGGAAAGTGAGCGCTTCCAAATGATTCGCTCCCCGGTTTTGCGGCCATTCTATCATAAAGGTGTTTTTTTAGACTTTGAATATTAAAGGTCTTCTGGAATCTCCTTTTCACCACCTCCAAAAGATCATCAACAATCCACTCATGATACACGGTATCGGGAAATAAAAAATCACGGTCCATGTCTGTCAAGATGACAACAACGTGATCTGATCCTAAAATACGACTGAATCCTTTTGCAAGGTTAAAAGCTAAAGGCTTGAGAAGCTTTCTGCTACATGGTCCAACTAAAATATGGGTTGTTGATTGTTGTGGTGTGATATTCCACAGAGAAACACGAGGGTCTGTTGGCGTTTCCCTTTTATTGTGGATCAAAATAGGTCCGTTAAGTGTGTTGGTTCTTTTTGCTGGTTTGGACATGAAAAACTACCCTGATACCGTACCATGGCCAACTTTTCATCCTCTTGTACACTCTATTCCATGCACATAATAACATGAATTTTCTCCCGGCGTGGCTCGTGGTGGCCATGGGAACAACTACCCACGAGCTGTGTGATCACCCCCCCCGTTGACCCTTCCCGCTTTTTAACGCCTTTTTTGCTGCACGAATCGAGGTTCGACTGTGACCGCTTCGCTGCACGTCGTTTGCAATGACGGGTGAGGGGAGGGGGCGCCTCCGTCGTGCAACGCCCTCGTTTACCCGCCTGCGATTCGGGCGGCGAGGGAGGCCTGAAGGAACAGATCAATGTCCCCGTCGAGGACCGAGGCGACCTGGCTGGTCTCCACACCCGTGCGCACGTCCTTGGCCAACTGGTAGGGCTGCAGGACGTAGGATCGGATCTGATGCCCCCAGGCGATATCGCTCTTGGCGGCCTCGGAAATCGCAGCCGCGTCTTCGCGCTTCTTCAGCTCGCGCTCGTACAGTTTGGCTTTCAGCATGTCCATCGCCTTCGCACGGTTCTTGTGCTGGGACCGTTCCTGCTGGCACGCGACGACAAGGCCCGTGGGAAGGTGTGTGAACCGCACGGCGCTTTCGGTCTTGTTGACGTGCTGCCCGCCTGCGCCCGAAGCGCGGTAGACGTCCACCTTCAGGTCCTTTTCGTTGATCTCAATCGGGATGGATTGATCCACAACGGGCGTGACGGCTACGCTGGCAAAGCTGGTGTGGCGGCGTGCGTTGGCGTCGAACGGGCTGATTCGCACAAGCCGATGCACGCCCGCCTCGGTTTTGAGCCAGCCGTAAGCACTTTCACCTTTAATCTCCAACGTCGCGGACTTGATTCCCGCCTCTTCGCCCCGCGACTCGTCGAGCAGGGTGGTCTTGCATCCGCGCTTTTCGGCCCAACGGAGGTACATCCGCAACAGCATTTCGGCCCAGTCTTGGGCCTCGGTGCCACCCGCTCCGGCGTTGACTTCCACGTAACAATCGTTCTTGTCGGCCTCGCCCGACAGCAAACTTTCCAGCTCGCGCCGCGCCGCAACTTCGCGGAGCGCAAAGAGCGTGTTTTCAGCCTCGGTCACAAGGGCGGTATCACCCTCGGCCTCGGCCAACCCCAAAAGCTCACGGTTGTCGTTCAGCGTGGTTTCGAGATTCCGGTAGCTGCTAAACGCTGCCTCCAGGTGAGTCTTCTCCCGCAAAATATCCTGCGCCGCCGTGGGGTGATCCCAGAGGGTCGGGTTTTCGGCGGCTTGGTTCAGCTCCTCCAAACGAGCCAGGGCGCGGTCGTGGTCAAAGATGCCTCCGCAACAGCCCGAGGGATTTTTCAATCGCGGCGACCGCCGCTATCACTTCCGCGCGCATGCCCTGAGGTTCCTTCCGCTCACGTCACCGAGTTCCCGAGGCCTTTGATCCTCCTCGGAATCCATGCCCCCCTTCTACCGCAGGAAGAGGGGGAAGGGGAACCGGGAGGAAGGAAAGGTGCTACGCGAGTTTTACGCAGCGCGTAGGCCTTGTGGGAGAGCTTTTGGCCGACGATGTGAGGCAGCAGGGGCGGGAGGAGCAGCTGTGGCGGGTGCAGGCGCGGGTTCTGCGGCAGGGACAGGGCACGTTCCCGGATCGCCTGGGTAACGCGAATCCAGATGGAGTATACCTCCAATAGACTGTCCGAGGCCTGCTGAATAGGTCTCAATCGTGACCCCCATTGGGTCATGACGCCTTTGCTCATCGGTCACAAACTTCGCAGCGATTTCGAATCTTCTGCCATCGTCAAAAGTATCACCTGCAAGGAAAGCTGCGCTTATATCACGATCCTGAACAAGTCCGGGGGGATTGACCGCGAAGGTTTGCAATTTTGCCCGATCGTACAATGCTGCAGAATCTTTGAACTGTTTCGCACAGGCACTCAGGGCTAAAGAGGCTAACGCGCGAGCATCCTGCGGTAATCCGACGACAGATGTTTTTTGGGGAAAACGGCTATACCTGACTTCGATGGTGGTCGTCCCATTCGGTCTTACAATGGCGGCAACAAGGTTTGCCCCTTTTGCTCCATCAAGTGTCTTTTGGGCAACGACGGCGCCATCGGGTTTCACAAAACACATCAAGTCTTGAGCGACAATTGGCCTAGGTGCGCTGATTCCTGCGCCGGCAAAAACAGTAACCTTCATAGGGGAATTGTTGTTGGTTCCCTGAGACCAGGTGATAAGTTCTTCCGTGGGACCTGTTGCCCAGGGAGTTTGCAGCCTCTGATAAGCTTTCAAATGCTGCTCGGTTTGCGCGAGGTGTTCCGTCAGGAGGGGGGCTTGTTCGACCTTCGGCTGTAGCCTTGGCCACTGTATCACGCAATGCCCTTCCCTCATTTTGTGTCCTTCTGGCACATGTTGTACTCGCCTTGGCTGCCTGACTCCTTGCTTTTGTTATGATACGACCTACGGACCATTGTTCGATGGCCCCACTCTGCCACGTTGCAAACGCGCTTCCATCTGGATTGGACGCTACGGTGACCTCTCCTCCTGGGAGCTGGCTCGGCCATACTGTCGCGGTGGGTTGGTGCGTCGTTTCATCAGCTTGGCAGGTTATCACCCCCGGATTCGCGATGGCGGCTGACATTCCTGACGCCAGGAGAGCTCCGCCACCTAAAAAGCCCAACACGCTATGACTCAGTTCAGGCATCGTTTCTCTTCCCTCTCGGATTAGGCGGGCCGTCTCTTCGGCTCAGCCGGAACGCTAGCACGCGTTTCTGATCCGATTCAAGAACAATAAATCCTTGCGGGTCGTTTTTTTGAAGGGGGCGACACCCGCCATCACCTGCTCTTTCCGGGATGTTGCGAGGGGGGGGCTGGCACCCTCATCCCTCGGTTCTCAGCAGGGGCCCAATCCCTTGTTGGGTCTGGTCAAAAACAGACGACAAAGGGCGGGAAACCGGGCTTTTCCCACCGTTTGGGTACAAAAAAACCCGCGATTCGGCCGAAACGCGGGTACAGGTCGCCATGGGTTTGTCAATACGCCTTTACCCCCGCCGAGTCAAGAGAAAAATTCCAAAAAAATTCCAAAAATCGCACCGCCCCCAAACGTCGAAATCTTTCTTGGAGAGGTCATTTCCCCGTTCATCCTGACCAAACAAGCCGATCAGGTTTGAGGTGAGCGAGGGTTTCTTTCGGCCAGGACGCGCGACCAAATGGTACGGGCGTGGCGGGTGTAGAACGTCACATCAAAACAGGCCTCCAGAGTCTCAGGCGGCAAAAGGCCTGTCACGACCTTGTCCGCTTTCAGCCTCGCCGGAAGGCTTGCGGTGTGTCCCTTTTGCAAATCCTGCCAAACAGCCATCGCGTGGCTTTGCACCACGCGGTAAGCTTCCTCTCGGCTCATTCCGGCTTGCGTCAGCGCCAGCAAGACGCGCTGGGAGAAATGCAACCCACCCAGCGAATCGAGGTTGGCCCGGATGCGATCGGGGTACACGACCAAGTCCCGCACAAGCCCCACGAGCCGCGTCAGCGCGAAATCCAACGCGATCGTCGCATCGGGCGCCATGACGCGCTCGACGGAGGAATGCGAAATGTCGCGTTCATGCCAAAGCGCCACGTTCTCAAGCGCCGGGACAACCGCCGCCCGCACGATCCGCGCAAGGCCCGTCAGGTTCTCGGCGAGCACCGGGTTGCGCTTGTGAGGCATCGCGCTGGAGCCCTTTTGTCCCCGTGCAAAGGGCTCTTCCGCCTCGCGCACCTCGCTCCGCTGCAGGTGGCGAACCTCCAACGCAAAATTCTCAATGGAGCTTGCGACAACGCCCAACGTTGCGAAAAACATCGCGTGCCGGTCGCGCGGGATGATTTGCGTGGAAATGGGCTCCACCCTTAGGCCCAGTTTTTCGGCAACGAACGCCTCCACGCGCGGGTCCACCGTTGCAAAGCTCCCGACGGCTCCCGAAATCGCACACGTCGAGACCTCGTCCCGCGCTGCTTTCAGGCGCTGCAAAGCGCGCTGAAACGCCGCGTAATGCGTTGCCAGCTTCAGCCCGAAACTCGTCGGCTCGGCATGAATGCCGTGACTGCGCCCGATGGTCAGGGTGGTGAGGTACGTGTCAACCTGCAGCTGCAAGGCCACCAAAACGGCCTCCACATCCTCGATCAGCAGCGTCGCGGCTTGTTTCAGTTGAACGGCGAACGTTGTGTCGAGCACGTCGCTGGAGGTCATGCCCTGGTGCAGAAAACGTGCGTCCGGGCCGATGTTTTCGGCCAGGTTCGTCAAAAACGCCAAGACGTCATGCCGCGTTTCGGCCTCGATCGCCTCAATCCGCGCGAGGTTCCACGCGCCCTTCTCACGAATGGCTTTGGCAGCTTCCTGAGGAATCACGCCAATCTCCGCCTGCGCTTCACAGGCCAAGACCTCCACCTCGAACCAAATGCGAAACTTGTTCTCGGGCTCCCAAAGACGCGCCATTTCCGGGCGGGCGTAACGCGGAATCATGAAAGCTCCTTCATCAGGTGTTTGTCACCAGCTCACCGATACCATGGGCCGCCTTGCCATCCACCCCCCGTCTTGTCCACACGCCCCACAACGCGGGGAGACGGATTGCCACGGCCCCTGAGGATCGTCTCTCGATAAACGCTTAGGGATCCCCGATGGAGGCCGCCGAGCACATCGCCCCGCCGCCTGAAACAGGCACGCGGCCTGTGCAACGGGTCACTTCCCACCCGCGTGAGCGCATGCACTCGGAGACAACCAAGCTCGGCCGCTGCACGCATCCATCGCTGAAGGGATGAGGCCCATCACCAAACAGGACCGCCGTTTCGGTCAAACGCTGCTTGTCGGGCTGAAACGCCACGAGATCGGGCTGCATGACATTCTTCGGGAAAATGCCGCAATTGCACTGGCCAAGATCGAAGTCCAGCTTCACCTGGGCGCGTTCAAGCGACATTTGCAGGTTTGGCTCGCTGATGGGGCGCCAAAACTCGGCCACAGGACCCTGACAGGCCGCGACCATCAGGCCGCACAACGCCACAAGAATTGATCGCATCGCCGTCTCCTCCTCACGTCCTAACGCGAAGCGCATCATTCACGATCTCGCGCGGTCGCGCAAGACCGGCTGAAGATAGATTGCAGAGTCTCTTTTCTGAAAAGGGAAGGCGTGGCACAGTTGCCTCACCATGAAAGATCCTCGATTCATCGCCCTGACGGGCGCTTCCAGCGGCCTTGGAGCTGCGCTGGCCCTTGCCTACGCTGCGCCGGGGGTCCGTTTGGCGTTGCACGGACGCGATGAAAGGCGTCTGGCTCACGTGGCAGAAGAGTCCGAGCGGCGAGGGGCGACCGTGACAACCAAGCGTGGCGATGTGCGGGATGTCACGGGCATGGCGGAATGGGTGGCCAGCTGTGCCCGCCTCCAGCCTTTGGATGTGTTGATCGCCAACGCGGGAATCTCGGGTGGCAAGGGCGGCGGAGAAAGTGATTCGGACGTCCGCGATATTTTGGCCGTGAATCTGATCGGCGTTTTGAACACGATTCATCCGGCTGTTGAGCTGATGAAGGAGCGCGGCGCGGGGCAGATCGCGCTCGTGAGCTCGCTCGCGGGGTTCTGCGGTCTTCCGGGCGGAGCGGGGTACTGCGCCAGCAAAGCCGCCGTGCGCCTTTACGGTGAAGGTCTTCGGGCCGAGCTCGCGCCTCACGGCGTGCAGGTGAACGTCATGTGTCCGGGCTACGTGAAAACCCCTATGACGGATCGCAATCCGTTTCCCATGCCGTTTCTAATGTCCGCCGAACGTGCAGCGGCCCGCATGAAGCAAGGGCTCGCCAACGACGAGGCGCGAATCGCTTTTCCTTGGCCCCTTTACGCACCCCTCGCTTTGGCGATGACTCTTCCGCAGAACGCCGTCAGTCGTTTTATGGCTTGGGGCGCTCGGCACGTGGTGCGCCGATGAGCACCAACGACCGGACTGCGTTGATCGCTGGAGCCGAGGCCGTGGCCGATGCGATGGGCGAGGTTGCACGGACGTTTTATCACCAAGACAGCGCTACGCTCGGGGCGCAATTGAAAGCGGACAAGACGTTCGTGACCGAGGCCGATCGGCAGACCGAAGATGCGGCGCGGCAGGTCTTGGCCCGTCTTTTCCCGGACGACGGAATCCTCGGGGAGGAACGCGAGGGGCACGAAGGGCCCTCGGGTCGCGTGTGGGTGATTGATCCGATTGACGGCACCAAGGCGTTTATGGACGGGCTGCCGTTTTTTACAAATCTCTTGGGCGTTGTAGAGGACGGGCAGCTTGTTCTTGGAATCATCAACCAGCCGATCGCGCACGAGCGATGGATTGGCGGACCCTCGATTCCGACGCGCTACCGCTACCGCGATGCACACGGCCAACCGATTGAGATTCCTGCACGGTGCCTTCCCGCCACCACGCTGGACGCGCTCGCGTGGCGCAGCACGACAGTCGAACATCTGAGCCCTGACGAGATTCCTCGGTTCAACCGACTTGCGGCGAGGGTAAAATCACGTCATGCGGGTGACGCTTACCCCTACGGCGCTCTCGCGCGGGGACGGACCCTGACGGCGGTTGTGGATGCTGACCTCGCGCCCTGGGACATTGCCGGGCCCGCCGCCGTTGTGCTTGGCGCGGGCGGAGTTGTGACCGACATGGCGGGCTTGCCGTTGGATTACCTGAAGTCCGGAAAAACCTCGGTTCTGGCCGCCTGCACCCCCGCGATGCACCAAGCGATTCGGCGCGTTTTCGAAGGCGATCAGATGTAGAGACCATCCGGTTAAGAAGCCTGTGCCCCCACGAAGGAATCGAGGGAGGTGCCAGGAAGGGCGAAAACGCTCGCAGGCGAGGGAGAGGACAGGGACCCTATCAGGGCGCGGTGCTTGTTTTGGTCCGGGAGGGTTCGTATAGTCCGCCTCCTCATGGTGTTGTCAACGCGACGTCGCACGTTTTTTGGATAGGAATTTCTATGGCTTCTCCCGCTGAAACCCTGGCCGCAAGCCTCAGCTGGGCAACGTTCAACAAGGCGAGTGAGCTGAAAAGCCGTCTCTGGTTCACGCTGCTCGCCCTGATCGTCTACCGCTTGGGGACCTACATTCCCGTCCCCGGAATTGACCCTGGGACGCTCGCCGAGATTTTCAAGCGTCACAGCGGTGGGATCTTGGGCATGTTTGACATGTTCTCGGGCGGCGCGTTGCAGCGCATGACCATTTTCGCCCTCAGCGTCATGCCGTACATCACGGCCTCGATCATCGTGCAGTTGCTCTCGGCGGTGGTCCCCAGCATGGAGGCCCTGAAGAAGGAGGGCGAGTCGGGGCGCGTGCGCCTGAACCAGTACTCGCGTTACCTCACGGTGCTCTTTGCCATCGTGCAGGCCTACGCCTTGGCCGTTGGCCTCGAAAGCATGCGCGGTGCGACGGGCGGGGCCGTGATGGACGGCGGACTTGTTTTTCGCATCAGCACGGTTGTGACTCTGACGGGTGGGACGATGTTCCTCATGTGGCTCGGGGAGCAAATCACGGCGCGGGGAATCGGCAACGGCGTGTCGATGATCATCTACGCAGGCATTGTTGCGAATCTGCCACAGGCGGTCGCGCACACGCTGGAGCTGGGTCGAACAGGGGCGTTGTCCACGTGGCTGATCCTCGTGATCCTGGTTTTGGCCGTGGGCACGCTGGCGGTGGCGGTGTTTTTTGAGCGCGCGCAACGCCGCATCCTGATCAACTACCCCAAGCGCCAGGTGGGGCAGAAACTCTACGGCGGCGAGGCCTCGCACCTGCCGTTGAAACTCAACACGTCGGGCGTGATTCCGCCGATTTTCGCCAGCTCGCTGTTGCTGTTTCCGCTGACACTCACCAGCTTCACGGACGTGCAGCAAAAGGGCGGGTGGATTGCGGACCTTGTGGCGGCCCTGGGGCACGGCAAACCGTTGTTCTTGGTGCTCTACGCGGCGTTCATCGCGTTTTTCGCGTTCTTTTACACGGCTATCGTCTTTAACCCCGTTGAGACCGCCGACAACCTGAAAAAGTACGGTGGATTCGTTCCCGGCATTCGGCCTGGGAAGAACACGGCGGACTATTTTGACTATGTCCTCACGCGGCTCACGTTCATCGGCGCGTTGTACTTGGTGGCGCTCTGTCTCTTGCCCGAGATCCTGATCGCCCATGTTGCCGTGCCGTTTTACCTCGGGGGCACGTCGCTTTTGATTGTGGTGAGCGTCACGATTGACACGATCTCGCGCGTGCAGACGCACATAATCGCGCACCAGTACGAAGGGCTTATTCGGAAGTCGCGTCGATGAACATCATTCTGCTGGGCCCTCCGGGGGCCGGGAAGGGCACGCAGGCCCGTCTGCTGCGGGAGCGCTATGGCCTCGTGCCGGTGACGCCGGGGGATATCCTCCGCGCGGCAATCAAAAACAAGGAGCCGCTTGGCCTGGAAGCCCAAGCGTTCATGGACGCCGGGGCGTTGGTCCCGGACGATCTCGTCATTCGCTTGCTCGCCACGCGGCTGGATGCGCCCGAGGCCGCGAAGGGCGCGGTGCTCGACGGTTTTCCGCGCACGATCCCCCAGGCCGAGGCGCTGGACAACATGCTCGCCGAGCGTGGGCGGACGCTCGACGCTGTGATTGAGCTGACGGTGGACGAACCCACGCTGATTGCACGCATCGCGGGGCGATTCAGCTGCGCGGCGTGCGGGACGGGGTACCACGATACGCTGAAGCCGACTCAGGTCGTGGGCGTTTGCGACATCTGCGGGGGAGCGACGTTCACGCGTCGCAGCGACGATAAGCCCGAGACCCTCAAAGCGCGGCTGGAGGCGTTCAACGTCCAGACGGCCCCCCTTCGGCCCTATTACGAATCCAAGGGTCTTTTGAAGCGCGTGGACGGCCTCGCCCCTGTTGACGAGGTTTTTGCTGCGATCGAAGGGATCCTCGCACCCTGTTCGCGGTGACGGGGAGAGGGCGGGGCCTCAAAAAGACTCGCCCTTGCGAGCCCCCGAAGGGGGCGCGGCAATCCATCTCCGACTCTTTCCGTTAGACTGAAAGGCTGTGAGCTGGATCGCTTCGCTCCGCTCGCGACGGGGGTTGGGACAAGAACCTCAAAAAGTCCCGTCCACTCGTCTCCTTGCGGGCGCCTCTGCTACAGTCCTCCGCATGAGCAATCGGTCGGTTCTTTTGAACGAGGAGGTTCCGTGGGTTGACCCAGGGCCGTCCAAGCAGCACGAGGCCTCGGATCCCGCGCGATCCGTCTGGGTCGCGGCCTCGGCGGGATCGGGCAAGACGAAGGTGCTGACCGACCGCCTGTTGCGGTTGTTGCTGGCGGATGTTCCCCCGCCGCGCATTTTGGGCCTGACGTTCACGAAAGCTGCTGCGGCGGAAATGAGCGTGCGGTTGACGGAGCGTCTCGGATTCTGGGCCGCGTGCGACGATGAATCGCTCAGCGACGACCTGGGGCGGTTGCAAAACAAGCCCCCGACGCACGCGCAAATCACCCTGGCGCGGCGGTTGCTCGCGCGGGTGCTGGAGGGGCCGGGCGGCGTGCGGCTCCACACGATTCACGCCTTTGCCCAAGAGATTCTCCGCCGCTTTCCGGTCGAAGCCAACCTGCCCCCGCACTTCACGGTCCTGGAGGGCGCGGAGGCCGATGCGCTCTGGCAGGAGACCCTCCGTGCGACGTTGCACAGCGCCGCCAAAGACCCGGACAGCCGCGAGGGGAGGGCGCTCGGCCTGCTCGCCACGCGCCTGAACGAAGAAAAACTTAGCGACCTGTTGCGGGTTGTCGTGAAAGACCGCTCGCGCCTTGCGGATTTCCCGGACAACGATTTTTTCCCTCGGGTGCAGGCGCGAATCCGGGGGCTCTTGCGGGGCCTGACTCCGACGACAACCGAGGAGGGCCTTGTCCGCGAGTTGCTGGCGGAAGGCGCGGCTCCCTGGGCGCGGGTGCAGGACGCTCTGCGGGAATGGGCACGGGCGACCACGAGCGATGATCTCCGCATGACCTACACCACGGCGGCGGATCGGATTGCGCAAGGGACAGACGCGTGGGGGCGGGCGGATGTCGAAGCCTACACGGGGGTGTTTTTGACGAAGGAGGGTGCGCCGCGTGCACGGGTGGGGGCTGCAGCGTTGCGGACCGCGCATCCCGATTTGCAAGACGTGTTGGAGGGCGAACGTGAACGCCTCGCGGCTTGGCAGGTTCGCCGCATGGACCTTCAGACCGCCGAGACCACCGAGGCGTTGTTGACCTTGGGCGAGGCGTTGCGGGTTGCATACGCCGAGCGCAAGGCCGCGCGAGCGGGGTTGGATTTCGACGACCTGATTGCGCGCGCGGGGGCGCTTTTGGCACGGCCCGATCGTGCGCCGTGGGTGCTGTTCAAGCTGGACGGGGGCCTCGATCATCTGTTGGTGGACGAGGCGCAAGACACAAACCCTGAGCATTGGCGGATCATCCAAGCCCTGACCGAGGAGTTTTTTGCGGGCGAGGGCTCACGCGGGCCCAGGTCCTCGCGCCGGACGCTGTTTGTGGTGGGCGACGAGAAGCAATCCATTTTCAGTTTTCAAGGCGCGGACCCGGACGTGTTCGAAAACGTGCGAAGCTTTTTCCGTACGCACTTGGAGGCGTTAGGCGCGGACCGCTACGCCGAAGTGCCGTTGAATGTGTCGTACCGCTCGGCCCCCGCTATTCTTCGCGCCGTGGATGCCGTTTTTGCGACAGACGAGGCGCGGCGCGGCGTGTCGCACGCCCCCGTCCACCACGAGGCGTTTCGCCGTGAGGCTCTGGGCCACGTGGAAGTCTGGCCCTTGGTGGAATCCGCCGAGGATTCGGGGGAGGACGACGAAGGCACGGATCAGGCAGGAATGTCGGAGGATGACCTGTCCCCCCTGCCGCTCTCGGGGTACGAGGCCGAGGAAAAACCGGCGGCGATTTTGGCGGCGCGGCTTGCGGATTCGTTGGCCGGGTGGCTCCGCGGGGGGATTCGGATCACGGACCGGGTGACGGGCGCCTTGCGGAATCTACGGCCCGAGGACGTGATGATTTTGGTGCGCAAACGGGCACCTATGGCGGACCTGCTGGTGAGCGCCCTGAAAACGCGAGGCGTTCCCGTGGTGGGCGTGGACCGCATGATCCTGACGGAACAGTTGGCCGTGAAGGATCTTTTGGCGCTGCTGCGATTCATGCTGTTGCCCGATGACGATCTGACGTTGGCCACGGTGTTGCGGGGTCCCCTGATCGGTGCGAGCGAGGATCAGCTGATGCACCTCGCGGTGGGGCGCACGGGCTCGCTGTGGCAGAGCCTCAGCGCGGCGGCCGTGCGGGAGGGGGAGGCGTCGGCGATGGAGGCCATGCGTGCTTACCTCGCCGCGTGCCTCGGGCGGGCGGACCAGGATTCGCCTTTCGGAATCTTGACGCGGATTCTGATGCAGCCCTGCCCGGCCGATCCCGAGGGCAGTGGTCGCCGCGCTCTGGCCACGCGGCTTGGGCCCGAGATGCAGGATCCCGTGGACGAGACTTTGGCGTTCGCCCAGACGTTTGGGCAGCGCATCACGACCTCGCTTCAGGCCTTCGTTCAGGCGCTTACCTCCGGCGCGAACGAGATCAAACGCGAGATGGACCCCGGCCTTGGGCAGGTGCGCATCACGACCGTGCATGCGTCGAAGGGGCTTGAAGCGCCGTTTGTGATTCTGCCCGACGCCTCGCAAGAGCCGAATCCCCAAAAACTCCCCCGTTGGCTGTGGCACCGGGACCCTGTGCGCGGCGACGAGATTCCTTTTTACGCGCCCAACGACGCAGCTGGTGGGCTCGTGGCCGATTTACGGAACACCGCGCGGGAACGCCAGGTCGAAGAAGACAGGCGTTTGCTCTACGTGGCCATGACCAGGGCGACCGACCGTCTGCTGGTGGCGGGATGGGCGAAAAGGAAAAAAACCTCGGAGGTCCTTCCGCCGCTTTCGTGGTACGCCCGTGTGCGGGAGGCGCTGACGCCCCTCAGCGACCCGTGCCCTCCGTCTTCGGGGGAGGAGGGCGTGACACCCGTAGCAATCCTTGCGGATGTGGTCTTATTCCCTCGCCCCCCGAAGGCAATGGTGGAAGAGGAAACGTCGTCCCGGCGAAGGCCGGGACCCCGAGAAGCTGGGCAGAGCGTTGATGACTTCCTCGGGACCCCGGCTTTCGCCGGGGTGACGCGTCCCGAAGGAGAGGGGAGGGAGGTTTCTGCTCCGCCCCCCCTTCCCCCCTGGGCGCGGACCCCGCCCCCGCCCGAGCCCGAACGTCCCCGGCTGGTGCGGCCTTCGGAGTCCGAAGGGGATACGACGGGGTTGCCCGATCCCGAGCCACCGTTCCTCTCGCCTCGGGATCGCCGTTTGGCGCGGGGGCTTGCGGTGCATCGGCTGCTTCAGATGTTGCCCGAGATCCCGGAGGCACGTTGGGAAGACGCGGCGCAGCGCAGCCTCGCGGACGCGCGGTATGGCCTCGCGCCCGAGGAGCGTGAGGCGACAGCGCGGGAGGTGCTTGCGATTCTCCGCAACCCGGCGTTCGCGCCTCTCTTTGGCCCGGATTCGTTGGCGGAAGCGCCGATCATCGGGCGCGTCGGGGAGGACCACGTCGCGGGCCAGGTGGATCGTCTTGTTCTGCCGAACGCGGACGAGGTCTGGGTTGTGGACTACAAAACCAACCGTGTGCCCCCGAGGGCCGAGGCGGACGTGCCCCGCCTCTACCGTCGCCAAATGGACCTGTACGCCGCGCTTTTGCGCGACCTGTACCCAACACGCCGAGTCCGATCGTTCTTGCTCTGGACGTGCGGTCCCTGGCTGATGGAAGTGCCCAGCGGGGTGCCCTAGTCGTTTGGTCAAAAACCTCTCGCCATAAGCCGTGGGTTATGATTTTTTATTGTGCAACAGGGAGGAAGCGATGAGGGGTCGCTCAGCTGACTTGCCCCGGCGGGGCGGGTCTGGCACTTCTTGGCGCATGCGTTCGCTTTCTCCCGTCTTGCGCCTTGGATCCAGGATTGTCGCGGCCTTGGCCGTCGTCGGTCTTGGCGTTGGTCTTGTCACCTCCGAGGCCAAGGCCGCCGCCGCTTTGCGCGACCCCGCATCCCCACCCACCAGCACACCGCTCCCCTCCCCGCAAACGCCTCCGCCACGGCACGAGCCCGTCCTGATTCGCGCCGATGTCCTTTTCTCCAACCAGCGGACCTCCATCCTCACGGCCATCGGGCATGTGGAGATTACGCAAGGCGCACGTTTGGTGCGGGCGGATCGCGCCGCTTACGACAAAATCCATGACCGGCTGCATGCCGAAGGGCACGTCGTGGCGATGGAGCCCGCGGGCGAGGTGTTGTTCGGGGATTCGGCCGAATTAACCAGCGATCTTTCCCAAGGGTTTGTGGACAAAGCGGGGGTTCTGTTCCCCGACACTTCGCGCTTTGCGGCTCAGGACGCGCGTCGCTACGCCAAGCGTTGGATTGTAGCGGATCGGGGTGTTTATTCAGCCTGTAACCTCTGCAAGGACAACCCCGAGGCTCCGCCCCTTTGGAGCATCAAGGGTGTGCGCGTTACCCATGATAGCGAAAAGAAAAACGTGATGTACCGGGATGCGACCGTCAACTTTTGGGATTTCCCCGTCCTCTACCTGCCCTATTTTGCCCACCCCGATCCGACCGTAAGACGTCGCCAAGGCTTGCTGATTCCCAGCATTGGCACCAACACGTACACGGGACCCTTCGTGCGGACGCCGTACTACTGGGATCTTGCCCCCAACAGCGACCTCATCACGACGCCGACATTTAGCCAAAACGATAAGGTTCAACTTGATGCGTTGTGGCGTTATCGTTTGACCAATGGCCAAATGGCTTGGCACGGAAGCTTCGTCAACGCCGACTTTGTGAGCGAGTATGGCGTCGACAAGGGCCAAAGGTGGCGTGGGCATCTGTTCGGCAAAACGCTCTTTGACCTCACGCCCGTGTGGCGGTTCACGTCCGACACCGCGTGGGTTTCGGACAAGAGCTACCTGCCCCGGTACCGAATCTCCATACCCGACACCAACACGCTCATCAGCCGTGGAACGTTGGAGGGGTTTGAGGGCCGCAACTACGCCGCCGCCAACCTTTACGCGTTCCAAGATCTTCGCCCTGGCCTTCATCAAGTGTCCCCCTGGGTCACGCCGGATATGCAGTTTCAAGCCCTCGGAGAGCCTGGGCAAACCCTCGGGGGTCGTTGGTCGATCGGGGGGGGGCTTTTGGCTATCACGCGTGATCGCGTCACGGACATCACCCGTCAAGGGGCCGATGTGCGGCGATTGTCGTTGAACACCGATTGGCAGCGCGAATGGATCAACGCCACGGGCCTTGTGACGACTCTTACGGGCCTCGCGCGGGTCGATAATTATTGGGCCACCAACACGTTCACCTCCTCGGCGGATGGCACGACGTCCACGCCCACAGGCACGGCCCTTGCGAGTCGGCCCTTCACCCAGGGCAGTCTTTTGGCGCGGTACCCTCTGGCTCGGCGAGGCGACGGATATCAGCAGATCTTTGAACCCATCGGAGTCGTGGACATCGCGCCGACGGTGAACACGCACCCCACGATTCCCAACGAGGACAGCCTGGACGTTGAGTTCGATGAAACCAACCTCTTTTCCAGCAACCGATTCACAGGATACGACCGGGTGGAAGGCGGCACGCGCGTCGCCTACGGAGCCCGTAACGCCCTTGTGGGCGACAACGGGGCACGGCTCGAATCCATCGTGGGCCAGGTGTACCGCCTCGGGTCGGAAGATCCCCTTCTCGCCGCAGCAGGAATCCGGACCCCGTGGTCCGATTACGTGGGGCGCGTGGAGCTCAGCCCCGCCGACTGGTTGATTGCGGACTACAGCTTTCGGCTGAGCTCCTCGACAGGCAGCCTTGAACGTCAAACGCTGCACGCTTCGGCGGGCGTCCCGGTGTTTCGGCCTTCCCTCACGTACCTTGAGGCTCCCCCCACCGCCGTGACCTTGGCAGGCACAACCGGCACGACTCAAGGGGTGAAGGCCGTGACCGTGGGGGTGTCCTCGGCCTTTCGCACGTTCTGGACGTTTTCGGCGTATCACCAGCAAGCTCTTTCCTTGAACCCTGGGCCGCGATCCTCCTCCATCGGTGTGTCGTACAAAGACGAATGCCTTGAGGGGGGTATCCAGGTGTCCAAGGACTACACGAATCGCCTGGATCTCCAAACCGGCACGTCCGTGATTCTCACGCTTTACCTCAAGAACATCGGCGGGCTTAAAACGGGAGGAACACTGGGCGGGCTTACAGGAACCTCAACGCCGTGACGGTACCCACGGCCCAGGGTTCTGTGGGTGAGCTCACGATCAACGCCCTTGGACACCTGGGCGATGGTTTGGCGGTCGATGCCGAGGGCGAACGTGTTGCCGTGCCCGGTGCCCTTCCGGGCGAGCGCGTGCGCGTGGACCTCGGAACCAACCCCCCGCGTCTTTGTGCGATTCTTGAGCCGAGCCCGGACCGCGTGGACCCGCCCTGTCCCCTGTTTCCGCGTTGCGGTGGGTGCCGTTTGCAGCACCTGCATCCCGAGGCTGTAACGGCCTGGAAAATCGCCGGGGCCGAGCACGCCCTGACGCGTGAAGGTCTCGTCGGACCCTGGCCGTGGGAGTCCCCCGTTAGGGTCCCCTGGGGGTCGCGTCGCCGTGTTCGCCTTGCCGTGAGGCGCGTGCGGGAGGGGGTTGTCCTGGGATTCAACGCCTGGCACAGCACCGAAGTGGTGGACGTGGACGCCTGCCCGGTCGCGCATCCCGATTTGCTTCGGTATGCCGGACTCTTGCGTCCGTTTCTAGCTCGCTTCCTTGCACCCAAGGGCTCCTGCGATGTGCAGATGACGCGATTGCCCGAGGGCTTGGACGTTGTCGTGGTTGGCGGCGGGGCCGACGAAAGAAGCCGTACCAACGAGGGCGCTGACCTCAGCTTGGAGCAGCGAGAAACCCTCGGCGCCATGGCCGAGGCCAACGACCTCGCACAACTTTCGTGGCGTCGTTGGGACCGAAGTCCGGTGGAGCCTCTCGCGCACCGCAGGCCCCTTTTCTTGAACTACGGCGGCCTTCGCGTGCCCTTTCCGCCCGGAGCGTTCTTGCAAGCCAGTGCAGAAGGTGAGTCCGCTCTGGTCGCGTTCGCGCACAACGCCCTCGCCCCTCTCGGGGGGGGGAGGGGAGCCTTTCTGGACCTTTTCAGCGGCCTTGGCGCGTTTGGGCTTTCTCTGCGCGGGCTTTTCCACGCCGTGACCTGCGCGGACGTGGCCGGGGACGCAACCGAAGCCCTTGGCCGCGGGACAAGAACCTTGGGCCCTGCCGCCTCCCTGCACGTCCTGACGCGAAACCTTATGCGGGAGCCCTTCACGCCGACCGAACTCGCGTCCTTCACAGCCGTTCTGTTCGACCCGCCCCGTGGTGGCGCATTGGTCCAGGCCCGTGCCCTGGCGCAAAGCACCGTTCCGCGCGTCGTTGCGATCAGCTGCGATCCGCCCAGCTTTGCCCGCGACGCCAAGATTCTGATCCAAGGGGGGTATCGCCTTTCGAACCTTCAGGCCGTGGACCAGTTCCTCGGCAGCGCCCACCTGGAACTCGCCGCGCTGTTCGAACACCAACAAAGCGGCCATCCTTCAACAAACAGAGGGGAGGCTTCTTCTTCCCGAAACGTGTCGAGTCGCTCCAGCGAATCGGCGGCTCTGAATGCGTCCTTCTCTCTCGACCAGGAGTTATTCATGAGCGTTCCTCCCATCAGTTCGTCTTCCCTTCCCGTGCGTGCTCCGACCGCAGGTCTCCAACAAGCGGCGAAGGATTCGGATGGTGATCAAGACGCGACGGAATCACGGAAAGTCCAAGTGTCCGAGCAGAAAAACGGGGGCCTAGCTCCCACGACCTCAACAACAACCAACGGGGTCGACAAAGTCGTCTAGTTCAACATCCGTCGGGGTTAGGGTGAATCAATCCCCCCCTCTCGGGGGTACACCTCAAGAGGACGCAGTTCCGAAGAAATACCTTAACATCGACTTGTTGGACGGAGGGTAAGACCTCCGTGTTTTGTTTCCGTTTTCAAGCCGCGAGGACACGAAAACCCCTTCGGGGCTTATGTATGCCTTCCGTCACGATCCCTTGAAAGAGCCCGTTTACCCTGCCGCGCTGACGGACGACGTGTCCACGCGCACACCGGGTCCCATGGTGGACGACAGCGTCACGCGGTTGAGGTACGTCCCCTTCACACCGGCGGGGCGGGCCCGCAGGATGGCACCGATGAACGCATGAATGTTGTCGGTCAGTGCCTGTTCCGAGAAGCTGATCTTCCCGACGCCCGCCTGCACGATTCCGGCTTTTTCAGCGCGGAACTCAATGGAGCCCGCCTTGGCAGCTTTCACGGCCTCCACGACGTTGGGCGTGACGGTACCAAGCTTGGGGTTTGGCATCAGGCCGCGCGGCCCGAGGACTTTTCCGAGCTTACCGACGATCACCATCATGTCGGGGGTTGCGATCACGCGGTCAAAGTCCGTGAAGCCCGCGAGGATCTTTTCGGCCAGCTCTTCTGCGCCCACGATGTCCGCCCCGGCCTTTTGCGCTGCATCGGCTTTTTCGGCCTTGGCGAAAACGGCCACACGCACGGTCTTGCCGGTGCCATGGGGGAGCTGCACAACGCCGCGCACCATTTGGTCCGACAGCTTGGTGTCCACGCCCAGATTCAGGGCGACTTCCACCGTCTCATCGAACTTCCGGCTCGCGCTTTTCGCGTTGGCGATCACCAGGCGAAGAGCTTCCGTAAGCGGGTAGATTTTTTTCCGGTCCACGTGCGTCAAAGCGGCGCGAAATTTTTTACCGTGCGAAGCCATCCGTCTTACTCCTTCACCTGAATGCCCATGGAACGCGCCGAACCGACGATCATGCGGCAAGCCGCTTCAAGGTCGTTGGCGTTCATGTCGACCATTTTATCTTTCGCAATCTCACGCGCTTGAGCCATCGTGATGCTCCCCGCGCTGGTGAGTCCCGGCGTCTTGGAGCCGCCTTCCAGCTTGGCCGCCTTCTTGATGTAATAGCTGTTCGGGGGCTTCTTGATGATGAACGTGAAGCTGCGGTCCGAAAATGCCGTGATGACGACGGGGATCGGCATGCCTTTTTCGAAATTTTGCGTGCGGGCGTTGAACTGCTTGCAGAAGTCCATGATGTTCAGCCCGCGTTGCCCGAGCGCCGGACCCACCGGCGGCGAGGGGTTTGCGGCTCCTGCACCAATCTGCAGCTTGATAAGCCCGACAATTTCTTTGGCCATGATCGTCTCCCTCGTGCGTTCTGTCCCCTGAAACCTCGCGGCGCACACGCGCCTCACCTTCCGCATGAAGGCGCGGACGATGTTTGTTCACCTTATGGAAGGACTCTCCGAAGAGTTTCCCCCGTTGGGCCCACCCCCTGACGACCCGAAAGCCTTAAGCGGTGGCGACGTGGTGCGGCCTCTGATCCCCCTGGGGATACCAAGAAGGGGGGAGGCCTCCCACGACCTTTAACCGAGAGGGCTTTTACCCCAAAGTTTCGTGCACGTCCAGAGCAGAAAAAAGGTTTTTTACGAATTCCCCTAGGAATCCCGTTGCGGCTCCCGAGAACCCTCGCTAAAGTGCGCCCGATTCCCCGGTAGCTCAGCTGGTAGAGCAGGTGACTGTTAATCACCGGGTCGGCGGTTCGAGTCCGTCTCGGGGAGCCATATTTCAGTCGCGGTCGTTTTTGAGGTCCTCGATATCAAAGCCGTTTTTGCTTTGGCGTTGGTTTTCGCAATTAGGTCAAAGGGTTGCTTGAGGGTTGGCTTAAACTCTTCACCGCCCCATGTGCAGTTCGATACTAAAATATCCAAGAGCCGCCGTTTTTCGTGCGGAGGCTGTGATTCGTAGAGCCTACGGGCATTTTGGGCGAGTTCGAGAAGCAACACGCCGTCCATGTGGTAGGTGTCGCTGGCTTGCTGGTGGGATTGCACCTGCGCCGTCAATTTTTTCCGTTGTTCCTGCCATTCGCTGGATAGCCGGTCATAAACATCCAGCGTGATTCGGCCATCCAACTTGTCGAGATAAAGCCCTTCCAGCCGCTTGTGGATCTGGTCCATTTCCGCCCGAAGGCGGCCAAGGCTTTCGTCATGCAGTTTTTGTTGGTCCCCGAAGCTGTCCTTCAAAGCCTGTTTCACCCACGCCAAAACTTCATCATCGAATTTGAGGCTGTCCAGCAAGGCGGAGAACTGACCATCAAAATGCTCTTGCCGGACGTAAGGCTCACCGCATTTCCCCTTAAAGCCGCTGCACCGATAATAGACGTACTTCTCCTTTTTCACGTCTCCTACCAGGGAACAGCCGCAATGGGCGCATTTGATCAGCCCGGAAAACGCCACCATGTCCTTGTGTTTGCTGGAAGACGTTTTGCGCCGCCCCGCGTCAAGCAAATCCTGCACTTTTCGCCAAAGTTCCTTGCTGACAATGGGTTCGTGCAAGCCCTGATGAATCTGGCCTTTCCATTCAAATTCGCCGGTATAAATGCGGTGTTGCAGCAACTTGTGGATTGCCGAAATATGCAATCTTTCCTTTTTGTATCTGGTACGCATGCCGCTATCGGCAACCAGTTGGCTGATTTCTCTAAGGCTATACCGCCCTGACGCATACCATTCAAAAATCTGCCGGATGATGGGGGCAACTTCAGAATCGGTCACAATGATTCGCCGCCCATCGTCCCTGACGACGTTTTTATAACCGAAGGGAGCGCACGTCGGCCAAATACCCTGCGCCGCTTTTTCCGCCATGCCCTTCTTGGCCTCCTCCGAAAGGTTGTCCACATAGTTTTTGGCCATCAACACACGGATGCCGTGCATGAATTTAGCGGATGATTTGGAGCTATCGGAAATAACCTCGCCTTCCTTCACCAAATGGACGGCAACGCCCACTTCGTCGAGGCTGATGTAGTCGCGCAAGTTCCGATAAAGCCGATCGGTCTTTTCAACCAACAGATTTCTCACGTCGGGATTAGCTTTCAGGTAATCCAGCATTTCTTTGAAGCTGGTGCGGCCTGTCTGCTTGGCCGTCTCCACGTCCTCAAACTCGCGCACAATCAGCATGTCATTTCGGGCGGCATATTCCCGAATCAGTTTCACCTGCGCCGGTATTGAATACCCTTCTTTTTCCTGCTCTTTCGAGGAAACGCGGGCATACAAAACCGCTTTGGCAGTGGTGATGGCTTGGGGGGAGGGGGCTCGCTTCATGGTGTTTAGTATAAGCTAAACAACCGGTGAGTCAACCCTGAAAACGAGCACTCAGCCCTGATACTCTTGAAACATCCTCTGCAACTCAGCGAACGACCCAGGTCTATGCCGCGTAAAGCCGTCCTGATCCACAAACACAAAGTCGTACGCGATACCCGTGTTGTGTCGATTCATGTCGTCACACCATTGCTTGAGACGCTCCATTTTCAGAGGAACATCAAGGTCCTCGAGTCCCTTGGTTTCAACAATGCAAACGTGCTGATCCTTCACTTTGACAAGAAAATCAGGGAAGTAATTTGAGATGTCACCGTCCTTGTTCACGTAGTCAATTTTGAACCCAACGGCCATATAGTTCTTAGCGAAGGAGATAATATCCTCGCATCCATCCAAGAAAGCCGCAAACTCAAGTTCCAGGTGGCTGTCGCCAATGGTCTTGTTGAACACGCTTTTCTTGGAAGGCACAAAGGCCTGCTCGTTTGCAACAAACGGTCTCGTGTTTCTCAACTTGATGTAGTCCTTAATCTCGGACGTCCCCCGATCCTTGATGGTCAGCTTGTTGATATGCTCCTTGAACGTGATGTGGATCGTGCGGGTAGCCTCTGGTTCCGAAAGATTTCTGAACGTATTGAGACTATCAAGGTCAACAGGCGCGGTGAACAGGTGATGGTGAATAAAGTCCTTCACCTTGGTGTAAAGCACATCGTACCCCCCCACCAACCTCAGTTCACGCATGAGGCCCTGCGTGAAGAAGCCCACGATACTCCGACCATCGGCTTCGCCTGCTGTCGGGAGCGTGGTGGTGTGGCTGATCTCGTCGGTCGTGATGTCGCGGAAGATGATTTCACGCTGTTCTTCCTCTGAAAACTGACGGTAGGCGAGTTTTTTATGGGCGAACGATGCAACATCAAGATCGTCGAGGTCTTTCCATTCTTTGTAAATCCTGGGCGTCAAACGCGGCATATGAATGTCGAGAGCCTCCAAATCTTTTTTGGGATTCTCGTTGTCCACTTCGATGACAACCGGAGCCTTGGCTTGGGAACCCGTCCCCATGGCCGCCTGCTCTATTTCAACCCCTTCATTTTGGATGCTTTCCACAAATTCCATAAAAGCGGGGCTGCCGATGACGCTGACTTTTTCCTCAATGTCCGTGCCGTAGTACATGCGGCGCAATCCGCGCCCCAAGGTTTGCTCGGGCAAAATGTTGCTGAGGGCTTTGTAAGCGCGAAGACCAACAATGGTCGTGACGTTGCGAACGTCCCAGCCCTCTTTCAGCATCAAAACCGAGACAATGGCCTTGTAGGGGCTTTCCAAGCCGTCAATCGTGTTGGCCTGCTCGCGCAGTCGGTCGAGTTCGTCCTTGTCTTTCCCCTTTTTGTTTTCCGCAATTTCGCCGGATTTGTTGGTGTGAATGGTTAAGACGGCGTCCTGAAAATCCGCATACTCTTTGGAAAGCCATGCGGCCACTTCGTCACAGTTGGTGGTGTCGTCGGTCATCACAAAAAGGATGGCCTTTTTGCCCATTTTGATGTGTTCAGCGTAGGCTTTGCGCCACTCCTCCACCCCAAGGCGCAGGTAGTCTTCGTATTTCTCGGTGAAGAGGGCCGAAGGATTCTCGTGCAGTTTGGCGCGGCTGGCAGGGTCGGGGAGCACAGGGTGTTTCACGACGTTCTGAGAAATGGCCTCTACCAAAGGATAATCGCTGATGGTCTGTGCGAAAATCCCACCGTTGGTGTGGCGCGGCGTGGCGGTGACATCAATTTGTAGCGCAAGAGCACGGTCCTTGTGCTTCATCTTGTTGTGAATGTCTTGAATGGATTTGAACCACGCCATGCGCTCGTCGTGAATGTGATGCGCTTCGTCGTTCAGGACCACCAGCTCATCCACCTCGCGGACAATGACGCCTAAATCCACTTTGCTGTCCGAGGTGTTCGTGACGGGCTTGGGTCCCAGGAAATAATCCGTCAGATCGTCATCGTTCAGCGAAGGTGTCGTCGCCTCGCCCGAGTACACGCGGTGAATGTTGGTCAAAAAGACGTTGCCGGTGGGATGCGTGACGCGCACGTCGTCTTGGATGTGAAGGGTGAGTTGGAAATCATCCCGCCAGTTCTGCCCCGCATAGCCGTTGTCCGGTAACACAGGATCGGCATGAAAGATTCGTAGGCCGTCGAAATCGTGACGAATGCGGTCGAGGACAATGATGTTGGGCGCAATCACCAAGAAATTCCGCGCGAGATTCGAATCGGGCTCGTACGTCTTGTGGAAATAGCACCACGCGAGAAGAAGGCTGAGAACCTTGGTCTTTCCCGCTCCCGTCGCCATTTTAATCACAAGGCGTAGCCAGTCCTCCGCGAACATGCCCGAGGTCACGGCACCCGAGGCATCAAAGCGCAAGAGGTCAAACTTATCTTTCGCCCCCACCACATCATACAGATAAACGACGGTCTCCACCGCCTCGCGCTGAGCGAAGTAGTAGCGGAAATCCACAACACTCCCGTCGTTGCGCGGG
>CAIPYM010000074.1 GCA_903869345.1 uncultured Pseudomonadota bacterium | reverse complement strand
GGGGTCGTAAAAAGCAAGGGATTCGTAGGAGTTCAACACGCTTTTTGTTCAGGAACCCCTCACCCCGGCCCTCTCCCTCAAGGGGAGAGGGAGTCGCACCGCACCTCCTTCGAGGTCGGTCCTTCATCTGATTCCCTGCTTATTTTAGGTGAGTCGAGCTATATTTCGTCCCCGTCAATTCCACAGGGATTCCGGTGTTTGTGGGGTGGGCTGTGGAAGGGGCAGGGGCGTAGAGGACCGTTCGCACGTCAAAGGGGTCCTTCAGAACGCCCTCGGCCCGAAAAAGATCGGCGAGTTTTTGGTAGGACGCGGCCGTCTCGGGATCGTCGGGCCAGGCGTAGAAAAGGTCCGTCATGTGCTCCAGCTGCTCGGGTTGCAGGCCAAGGGCGCGTGCGAACAGGGGTCGGTACTTGGGAAAATCGGCCTGGACCTTGGCCGTGGCCTCGCGGAGAACGTTGATGTACGCGGCGGCCTCGCGAGGGTGCGCGTCCCGAAACGCTTTGGTCATCAGGTACGCCCCGCTGAGGCAGGGATCGACGACGTGACGGGCGGCAGGGTTGGTCTCGCGGCGCACCAAGCGTCCCGTGGCTTCGGCCACCGCGCCGACGGGCTCAAGCGAGAGTGTGGCCTCCACATCCCCGTTCAAAAGGGCCGGGATGTGCTGCGCCAACGGAATTTCTTGAATCTGCACGTCATGATCGGGGTCGAGCCCCTGATTTTTGAGCAAGGTACGCACCAGAAAACGCCAGTGAATCCCTGGCGTGATTCCAAGCTTCTTGCCGCGCAAATCCGCTGAATTCGTGATGGGAGAATCGCGCAACGTCAGCAACGCATCTTGGTAGAGGGGCTTGGCCCCTGTTGCGCTTCCCCCCGTGAGCCCCAGCACATTCAGGGACCCCGGAAATTGCTGGAGGGCCAACAGCGTGATCAACGCGGGGCCCGAGCCGACCTGGGCCCGACCGCTCACCAACGCGTCAATGACTTGGTTGGGTGCTTGGAATTTCAAGAGCCGGACCGACAAGCCCTCGCGGGTAAACAGGCCCTCGTCCTCGGCAACGAGGAGGGGCAGAATTTGGGTGACGGGGACGTACGCCAAGGTGATCTCAAGGCGTTTCGTCGAAGGCCTTTCCATCCATATCCAGGCCGCACCTGCGACAAGGATCAGAGCGGTCAGAGCAACAAGCGCAAACATGACAGGCCCTTTCCGTTGACCCCTTTTCGTCATCACAAACCTCCTGGGAGGGTCAGCGCGACCCCCAAGGAGCCCACGCACGGCGAAGAGCGTCAACGACGCCATTCAGACCATATCCCAAGAGACCTGTGCACAAAATCCCTTCGTACAGTTTGGAGATGTCATAATTCTGTTGAGCGTCACTGATCCATTGCCCAAGACCGCCATCGCCTCCGGTGTACATTTCGGTGACGACCGTCACCAAAAGGGCGATGGACAGCGCGAGGCGCAAGCCCGTGAAGGCATAAGGGAGCGACTCGTAAAACAACACATCGCGCAGAATCTGAAACGCCGAGGCCCCCATGCCCCGCGCCGCGAGGACTCGGACCGAGCTGATATGCCGCGTGCCGTAGGCGACGCTGAAGGCCACGACCAGGAACCCGGAAAACCCGGCAAGGGCCACCTTGGGCGTGGCCCCCAATCCCAAAATCAACATGGCGAGGGGAAAGAGCGCGACGGCGGGAATGGCGCGGAAAAAATCCAAAAGGAATTGGCTCGCGCGGTAAAGGGATTCGCGGGCTCCAAGCACAAGTCCCAAGGGCCAGCCGGGTAGAATGGCCAACGCCGAGGCTAGCAGAGTCTTGCCCAAGGTCACGCCCAAGACTGTGATCAGATCGCTGTGCGCGAGGTCCTGAACAAGGCGTGCGGCAATCGTCCCCGGCAAAGGGAACAGCCGCGCATCCAGAAAACCGAATCGCACGATCCCGTCCCACAGAACCAGCACCACAGCGGGACCGGCCAAAAAAAGGCCCAGATGCAAAAGGCGTTTTTGTTGCGGGAGGGACAGACGCGGGAGGATCATGTCCAGGCCACCTCGCGGAAGAAGGCCATACCTTGCGCGGCGAGATCGGTGAAGGCGGGGCCGTTCAGCATCTCCAGCGTGCGGGGACGGGGCAACGTGCAGGGGATGACATGCGCGACGTGCGAGGGCCGACGCGACAACAGCACGATCCAGTCCGCGAGGTACACGGCGTCCTCGATATCGTGCGAGACCATGACGGCCGGAATGTGCGAGGCCGCCAACAGATCCTGCAGGTGGTTGCGAACCGACAGACGCGCTTCAAAATCGAGCGCCGAAAAAGGCTCATCGAGCAACAGAAGATCGGGCGTTGTGACGAACGCACGCAAAAGGGCGACAAGCTGCTGCTGCCCTCCCGACAAACGATGCGGGTAGCGCCGAAAGTCAAAGTCAACGCTGAACAACTCCAGCAGGGGATCAACCCGCGCTGCTTGCTCCGCGCGGTTCAACCCGCGCAAACGCAAGGGATAGGCGATGTTGTCCCAGCAGCGCTTCCACGGAAACAGCGCCTCGCGGTAATTCTGAAACACATAGCCTTTGGAAAGCGCGTCGACGGGTTTGCCGCACACCCGCACCGTCCCGCTGTCCGGGGGCAGAAGCCCGCCGAGAATATTCAGCAGAGTCGTCTTCCCACACCCGTTCGGGCCGAGGAGGGCGACGACTCCCGGTTTGTCCAGACAGAGGTCAATGCCCTGCAAGACCGGTGCGCCGTCATAGCCTTTCCGCACGTCGTGGAGATCAAGGAACATCGGAACGAACGCCTTCAGGGGAATTCAGAAAACGATGGATGGAGCCCTAACATGAGTCGACCTTGCGAGTCCTCACAGGGGGTCTTTTTGTCCCGTCCTGTCCTTCCCTCGTCATTCCGACGAAGGCCGGAAGGTCGGTGGGGTGGTTTCGAACACCCTCGGGACCGTGTAGAAAGGCTTGGGGATGTTGCCTTTTCTGGTGTGTCTTTCTTCCCTCCCTTCCGTGAGGTTCTCCCATGTCGCTTTTGCTGGAACCCGTGCAGATGGGCGCGTTGCATCTCCCGAATCGCGTGGTGATGTCTCCTTTGACGCGCTGCCGAGCGGGTGCGGGGCGCGTACCGACTGCCCTCATGCGCGACTATTACGTGGAGCGTGCCTCGGCGGGGTTGATCCTGACCGAGGCAACGGCCGTCACGCCGATGGGCGTCGGGTACCCCGACACGCCCGGAATCTGGTCGCCCGAGCAGGTCGCGGGCTGGACGATGATCGTGGACGCCGTGCATCACGCGGGCGGACGCCTGGTGATGCAGCTCTGGCACGTGGGGCGAATCTCGCACCCGTTTTACCTGAACGGGGCGCAACCCGTCGCGCCCAGCGCTCTTGCGGCGGAGGGGCATGTGCGTCTGCTTTCTGCCGAAACGCCCTATCCCGTGCCTCGGGCGTTAGCGCTGGAGGAAATTCCAGGTGTGATTGAAGCCTTCCGGCAAGGGGCTTTGAACGCCAAAGCCGCCGGGTTTGATGGCGTCGAGATTCACGGCGCGAACGGGTATTTGTTGGATCAGTTTTTGCAAGACGGCTCCAACCATCGAACGGATGCCTACGGTGGCTCTGTTGAGAATCGTGCGCGTCTGATGCTGGAGGTGACGGACGCCGCGATCAGCGTGTGGGGAGCGGGGCGCGTCGGCGTTCACATCGCCCCGCGCGGTGACGCGCAGTCCATGGGAGATTCCAACCCCCGCGCGACGTTCGGGTATCTCGTCCGCGAGCTGGGCAAGCGCGGGATTGCGTTCGTGTTTGCACGCGAGCACGTGGGCGACGATCGCCTCGGGCCCTTTCTGAAGAAGGAGTTCGGCGGTGCGTACATCGTCAACGAGGGATTCACGCGCGAAACCGCCGAGCAGATTTTAGCAGCAGGGGAGGCCGACGCCGTGGCGTTCGGCAAACCCTTTATCGCCAACCCCGATTTGGTGAATCGCCTTCGCCTGGCCGCACCGCTCAACGAACCCGATGCCGCGACGTTCTACGGCCAAGGCCCCGAGGGGTACACGGATTACCCGACGTTGCCCAAAGATTGAGGACGTTTTTTTCCTTCTTGCGCGACGCGATTCCCTCGCCCCTCCGAGAGGGGAGGGCAGGGGGCGAAGGTGAAGCCTGTTCCCACCGCCGTCATTCCGGCGAAAGCCGGAATCCCAAGGGATTCGTGAATCGCTCTGTCCAGCTTCTCGAGGTCCCGGCCTTCGCCGGGACGACGTTTCTTTTTTGCCTCGCCCCCCTCCACGCGTCATCGCGAACAACGTGAAGCGATCCAGCTCACACCCTTTCGGTTTAACGGAAAGAGCCGGAGAGGAAGGATCGCGCCCGCTACGCGGGCTCGCAAAGACGCTCCCTTTTTCTCCCAACAACTCAGCCCCCTCTTGATCCCTCCCGCACCCGCCCTTCGTCCAGAACCAGTACGCGGTCCATGCGGCGGGCGAGGGTTTCGTTGTGCGTGGCCATCAAAAGGGCGAGGTTTTCGGTCACGGCCAGGTCTTTCAAAAGGGCAAAAACGCCCTCGGCGGTGTGAGGGTCCAGGTTGCCCGTGGGCTCGTCGGCAATCACGATGTGCGGGCGGTTGGCCAAGGCGCGGGCCAGGGCGACTCGCTGCTGCTCGCCGCCGGACAAACGCGCTGGGCGATGGTCCGCGCGGGCCTGAAGCCCTACGCGCTCCAGGAGATCCCGAGCTCTCGCGGTGGCCTTCTTGCGCGAGGTGCCCGCGATCATCTGCGGGAGGATGATGTTTTCCAACGCCGAAAACTCGGGCAATAGGTGATGCGCCTGGTAGACAAACCCAAGGGCTTGCAGGCGGAGGGCCGTGCGTTCGGCCTCGGTCAGTTCCGTGACATCCTGCCCCGCGATCCGCAGGCTCCCGCCGTCCGCGCGTTCCAACAACCCCGCGCATTGCAGCAGCGTGGACTTGCCCGAACCCGAGGGGCCCATAAGCGCGACGCGCTCCCCCCGCGCAACGGCAAAGGAGCACCCGCGCAGGACCTCCAACCGCTCGGGGCCTTGGACGAAGGTGCGGGTCAGGTTGTCGAGGACGAGGACCGATTCACTCATAGCGCAGAGCCTCTACGGGATCGAGCCGCGCGGCACGCCACGCGGGGTAGAGCGTCGCGAGGAACGAAAGCGAAAGCGCCATCAGCGCGACATGCCCAACCTCGCTCCAATCCAACAGGGCCGGGAGGTGGGACAGAAAATAAATCTCGGGTGCGAACAGCTCGGTCCCCGTGAGCGCCTGGAAGAACTGCCGGACGTGCTCAATGTTGGTTGCGATGACAACGCCCAAACCCACGCCCAGCGCGGTGCCCAGCGTTCCGATGCTCGCGCCCGTCAGGAAGAAAATCCGCAGAATCGCCCCGCGTGAGGCCCCCATGGTGCGTAGAATGGCGATGTCGTGCCCCTTGTCTTTCACCAGCATAATAAGGCCCGAGATGATGTTGAACGCGGCCACCAGGATGATCAGCGTGAGGATCAGGAACATCACGTTGCGCTCGACCTGCAGAGCGTTGAAAAAGCCCGCGTTGCTTTGCCGCCAGTCGGTGACGTAAAGGTCCTCGCCCGTGAACGCTTGGGTGAGGGCTTCACGCACGGGACCCAGGGCGTGAGGATCGGTGACAAACAGATCAAGGGCCGTGACGCCTTGCCCAACATGAAAGAACGCCTGCGCCGAGGGCAGGGGCATGAACACAAAGCCGCTGTCGTATTCATACATGCCGACATCAAAAATCACCGCGACCTTGAAGGCCCGCAGGCGCGGGACGGTGCCGAAAACGGTCGCGCGTCCTCCGGGCGCAACGAGCGTAAGGGAATCGCCGATCCCCACGTTCAATCGTCGCGCGAGTCGAGCGCCAATGGCCACGCCCTCACCGGTGAAAGCCTCCCATGCGCCCGCAACAAGGTGACTGGCGACAAGGGGGCGGTTGCGGAAATCGGCGGGGTCCACGCCCCGGACCAGAGCGCCCGTCGCGAGGCCGTTGTTCGTCACGAGCGCTTGGCCTTCCACCAGGGGCGCGGCGCTGCGGACGTCCGGAACCTGCAAAGCACGGGCGGCCACATCTTCCCAGTTTTGCAAAGGCCCCGCCGAGGCCATGAGGTGCACGTGCCCGTTCATGCCCAGAATGCGGGTGAAAAGCTCGGCCCGGAAGCCGTTCATCACGGCCATGACGATGATCAGCGTCGCAACGCCGAGACCAATTCCCAGCAACGACGACCAGCTGATGACGGAGATAAACCCCTCCTGCCGCCGCGCCCGCATGTAGCGCAACGCGACCCAGCGTTCATACGGCGCGAAGAGCATGGAATCGGTCCCCGGAGAACGGAAAAAGCGGGGGGAGTGTAGCGCGTTGCCCCGGTCCTTGGGAGGGTGTGGAAGAGGGCATCTTGTGCACACGTTGACGGCCTGGGGGGGAACCGCTAAGAGCTTTCACCCAGCGCCGTTGTAGCTCAGGGGTAGAGCAGGGCTTTCGTAAAGCCAAGGTCGGGGGTTCAATTCCCTCCAACGGCACCATTTCAAGGCCCCCTCGCGGACAGGGCGCTTGCGCAAGATCCCAAGGTTGAACCTGAAGGGATATACGGTGGCACGGCAGGGATTCTCTCGTGTCGTCGCATCTTCTCCTCCTCGTCACCCCGGCGAAAGCCGGGGGCCAGAGCCGTTTTCCGTGACGCTAGAAGATGGTCTTGACGTTTGCCGGGATGACGATCGTCATCCACTCTGTTGGAGGAGGGGGTTATCACGGAGGATGGCGTTGAGGATCGTGATGAATTTTCGTGCGGCGGCGATGAGGGCGACGATGCGGCGCTTACCGTTGGCGACGAGGCGTTCGTAGAAGGTCTTGAGGGTGGGGTGGAAACGCACGGCCGAAAGCGTGGCCATGAAGAGGGC
>CAIPYM010000073.1 GCA_903869345.1 uncultured Pseudomonadota bacterium | reverse complement strand
TCAGATGAAGGACCGACCTCCCGTGCCTCTCTCAACCGTCTACCCCAAAAATCCATGATCATTTTATCGGAGATCGGCTATACGGTCCCTGCCATCCCCTACGGCCTCAGCGTCCTATCGCGCAAGAGGGCGTCGGCCAGGACGCAGGCCACCATCGCCTCGGCAACCGGAACGGCGCGCAGGCCGACGCAGGGGTCGTGGCGACCCGGCGTTATGACCTCTGTCTCGTGGCCCGAGGTGTCCACGGTCGCCTGGGGTTTCAAGATGGAGCTTGTGGGCTTCACGGCGCACCGTGCGACGATGTCGTGCCCCGTCGCGATTCCCCCCAAGATGCCTCCGGCGTGATTCGACAGGAACACCGGCGGCTCACCGGGAGCGCCCGCGCGCATCGCATCGCCGTTTTCTTCGCCCGTGAGAGCTGCGGCCGCAAAGCCCTCGCCAATTTCAACGCCCTTGACGGCGTTGATGGACATGAGCGCGTTCGCTAACGCGGCGTCCAGTTTTTCATACACGGGATCACCAAGGCCCGCCGGGACGCCCGAGGCCACGATTTCCACCACCGCGCCGATGGACGTGCCCGCCTTGCGAATGTCCGCGAGGTAACTCTCCCACACCGGAAGGGATTCGGGGTCGGGGCATGAAAACGGGTTGTCCGCGCACGTGCTCCAATCCCACCGCGTACGGTCCACCCGGTGCGGGCCCAGCTGAACGATCGCGCCCCGGATGACGACGGCGGGTCCCAGAATCTTTTGCGCCACAACGCCCGCCAAGACTCGTGCGGCGGTTTCTCGTGCTGAGGCGCGTCCGCCGCCCCGGTAGTCCCGAATCCCGTATTTGACCGCGTACGTGTAATCCGCGTGGCCAGGGCGAAAGAGGTCCTTGATCGCGCTGTAATCCTTGGACCGCATGTCGGTGTTGGGAATCAGAAGGCTGATCGGCGTACCCGTCGTTTGCCCCTCAAACACGCCCGAGAGGATTTGCACCTCGTCCGGTTCCTTGCGCTGCGAGGTGAAAGCCGATCGCCCCGTGCCCCGGCGGTCGAGGGCTTGGCGGAAATCCTCCGGCGCGAGGGGAAGGAGGGGAGGGCACCCATCAATCACGACGCCAATCGCGGGTCCGTGGCTCTCGCCCCACGTGGTGAATCGAAACAGGGTTCCGAAACTGTTGCTGGCCATGTTGCTACCCGACGTTTGAGAACAGAGGCGACTTCTGGGTTTTTCTACGTTTTTCTGTGTGAACGGGGCCGACACTCTCCCTAAACCCTGGGCTATCCTGCACAACAGCACAAAAGGGCCTTTTCTCAGCCCTGTCCCTTCCCCGACGAGCAGAGAATCCCTGCCCTGCCGCAGTGTAGCTGAGTCTCCTCACTCTGGAAGGGGTCAACCTCCGGGCATAAAAAAGCCCGCGATCCGGCCGAAACGCGGGCACAATACGCCATAAGTTTGTCAATACCACCCTTGCTCCCCTCGAGTCAAGAAGAATTTTTAAAAATTTTGAGGGTTGTGGATGGCTCAAACCTTTCGGGACGACGGTGGGGCGTGATGAGGAAAAGAGGACGTTCTTGGCGGAGGTCCCCCTCCTTTCATGTTTCGCTCCCCTTGCGTCGCGTTGAGCCTTCCGCGAAAGTCGCCCCGCACGAGGTCATCTCGGCACGGTTTGGACGTCAGGAGATTTTTGCATGCTCACCCCCCATCGTTTGGCCCCCACGATTTTGCGTGAATACGACGTGCGCGGCACCGTCGGCCAGGACCTTACCGCCGATGACGCCCGCGCCTTGGGGGGCGCGTTTGGCACAACCGTTCGTCAGGCGGGCGGCTCGCGCGTTGTCGTGGGGTACGATGGGCGGACGCATTCCCCCCTGCTGGAAGCAGCGTTGATCGAGGGCCTCATCCGCGCGGGCGTGAACGTCGAGCGCGTGGGTTTAGGCCCCACGCCGATGCTCTACTTCGCAGCGCACACGACGAAGGCCGACGGCGGCGTGATGGTGACGGGCTCGCACAACGCGAGCGACCAAAATGGCTTCAAGATGCTGATTGGGAAACACCTGCCAACGGGCGGGTCGGTGTACGGCGAGGCGATCAAGGCTCTGGCCGAGATTGCGGCGAAAGGGATCTATGCCTCGGGCGCGGGGAGTGTCACGGAACGCCCGGTTCGCGCGGCGTACATCGCACGGTTGTTGCAAGAAGCCGAGGGCCTCCGCCCGATGCATGTGGCCTGGGACCTGGGCAACGGAGCGGCAGGAGTCATTGTGCCGGATTTGGTGAAACAGTTACCGGGAACGCACACGCTGCTTTTCCCGGAGGTGGATGGCCTCTTCCCCAACCACCACCCCGATCCCACCGTGCCTTCTAATTTAGCCGACCTTCAGGAAGCCGTGCAGCACCAATCTTGCCTGCTGGGTTTGGCGTTTGATGGCGACGCCGACCGCCTGGGAGCCGTGGACGACAAGGGCCGGATTTTGGCCGGGGATCAGATCCTCGCACTGTTGGCAACCGAGGTTTTGAAGGAGCGTCCGGGCGCGACGATTATCTCCGAGGTCAAAGCCTCGCAGGTCCTCTACGACACCATCACCGCGTATGGCGGTGTGCCGCTGATGTGGAAAACGGGGCATTCCCTGATTAAGCAAAAAATGATTGAGACGGGCGCTCCGCTGGCCGGGGAAATGAGCGGGCATATTTATTTCGCGGATCGCTACGATGGGTTCGACGACGGCATTTACGCCGCGCTGCGCCTCTTGGGACTCGTGAGCCGATCCGGGAAAACGCTGGCCGAGCTGTACGACGCGCTCCCTCAACGCATGACCACGCCCGAGCTTCGATTTCCGGTGGACGAGGCCAAGAAGTTCGCGATCGTTGAGACGGTTCGAAAAAATCTGGAAGCTGCGGGTGCGGACATGGTGACCGTTGACGGGGTGCGCGTGACAACGCCCGAGGGCTGGTGGCTTCTTCGCGCCTCCAACACGCAAGCCATCCTCGTGGCCCGCGCCGAGTCGGAGGATTCCGTGGGGTTGGAGCGCCTCAAGGAGGCCCTCACAACCGCCCTCAAAGCCGCTGGAGTCACGCCGCCGTCCGCTCTCTAGGGCGACGGTTCAAAATAAAAATTCGCAGGCTTTGTTATAGCTGGTCTCCGATAAAATGATCATGGATTTTTTGGCACCGCGGTTTGAAAGAGGCACGGCAGGATTCCCTCTCCCCTCCTCCTATGTTGGGCGGTGAGCCATCCGGTTGTAAAACAGGGTGGTTGCCTCGAACACGGGTACCTCGTGTTCGAGGGGAGTCGTGTGATCGTTCCCCCCTTGCAAAAGGCTTTTTGCGCCCTCAAGCG
>CAIPYM010000072.1 GCA_903869345.1 uncultured Pseudomonadota bacterium | reverse complement strand
TGACTTTTTCTTGAGATTGCTGTATTTCAGCTCGGATACGCTGCGTCGTCGTGGCGCGTTTGTGCAGTACCTGTCCCATAGTCTCTCCCGTTCAAGTGGGACCCATCTTATACCACTACTTATTGGGACCAAACAGTTAATCGGTCTCCCAAGCGGGAAATTCACGCACGGACGTGATCTCATCGGCGTTGGCCCCAAAAGCCCCCCAAAAGGGGTCCCGTGGGACAGCCTGGTTCTTCAGAATGACGGAACGGAGGTTTCCTCGGCGGCACGAAGTATCGCCATGAAAATCGGTGCTCAAGGCCTGTGCGATGCCCCTGTTGGAAAGAGGACTCAACATTCTTTTCATGGTCAACCTCATGGCGTTATTTTATGGGGAAAGGACTCAATCTGACGACCCATCCTGCCATACTTTCATTTTCCCCCTTTGACATTCATCAAGGAGACTATCTATTGGGCCTTTTGCGAAAATCGGCGAGTGAAGGAGGGATCAAGGGGCAAAGAGAGCCCGCAAGGGCACCTGGGGTTAAAACCTCGCCGTCCGAGGCTTTCCAAGACGGTTGTCCTCCCAACGCATCTCGCTTTGATGCGGAGCGTTGGAGTAACCTCGGGGGCATGAACGCGCCCTTGCCGCCGCCGTGCCCCTCGTCTTGCTCGTGGGACACTTTTTATGCCTCCCCGTTCGGGCGTGAGGTGGCACGCGTGATCGGTCAGCGAATCCAAGCCCTGTGGCCAGAGGAACGTGGCCAACGTGTTGCCATTCTTGGATTTTCTTCCCCGCTGATCCCGTTTGTCCAAGCAACGGGAGCCGAGCCCTTCGCCCTCGCCCTGGATCCGCGCGGGGTTGTTTCCGGCTCCACCGCCCCCGAAAGCCCCTTGCGCCTTGGCCGGTGCGCTCCGGAGGCTCTGCCGTTGGCGGACGACTCCCTGGATCGCGTCATTCTGTTTCACGCGCTGGAGCACGCGCCCTGCGGCGAATCCCTCCTCCGTGAGACAGCGCGAATCCTTCGCGCTGGAGGCCGTGCGTTGATCCTTGTCCCCAACCCTCTCGGGGGAATGGCGGGTGGTGCATGGCCCCGCGACCCGCGCACGCCCTTCGGCGGAGGTCTTACGCGGTGGACTCCCCGTGCGCTGAGCAAACGGGTGCAGGCGAGCGGCCTTACGGTTCGGCGACGGCACGCGGGATTCGTCTTGGGACCCTGGCCGACGTTCTACGCCTCACCGCTGGGGATCCGGGTTCTCGCCAGTGAACGGAACGGCCTTCTGGCGCTGTGGGGCAAGATTCTTCCGGGAAGCGCTGGAATCCTGGCGATGGAAATCGAAAAGGAACGTTACGCCCCCCTTCTCCAGTCGGATGCCGTCCGCACGGCCTCCAAGCACCGCCGCCCTGTCACATGGGCCTCGCCGCTCCCGTCCGGCGCTTAGCCCCCCGTCCCGTGGACAAGGCGCGGCGCGACCATCGCGTGCAAAATGTCGTCCACGGAAACGCCATCGCGCTGCGCTAAGGGCAACAACCTCAGACGGTGATTCAAAAGAGGCCGGACCAGCGCCAACACATCCGCTGTCTCCGGAGCCAACCGCCCTCCCAGAAACGCCCGCGCCCGCACCGCTCGGCCAAAAGCCTGACTCGCCCGAGGTCCTGGGCCCCACGCGACATATTTTTGCACGAGCGGCAACGTCGTTGTGCCGGGCCGTCCGCTGCGCACGATCGCAAGAATCAAATCCTGAATCGGAGGATCCAACGGCAACGTCCGAACATGGCGCTGAAAGCCGCTGAGGGCGGAGGCCGTCAAACACGCCGCCAGCGCCCGAGGCAGATCATCATGCCCTTCCGCCACCAAGCGACGCTCGGTTGCAAGGTCGGGATAAGGCACATCAATTTGCATCAGGAATCGGTCGCGCTGCGCCTCGGGCAGAGGAAAAACGCCATCGTGTTCCAAGGGGTTTTGTGTCCCAAACAGATGGAACGGCGTGGGCAAAGCATGCTCACGTCCATGGATGGTGACGCGCCGCTCCTCCATCGCCTGCAACAGCGCGGATTGGGCCCGAGGGTTCGCCCGGTTGATCTCGTCCACCAGCAGCAATTGGCAAAAAACAGGGCCTTCGATAAAGCGCGCGACGCGCTTGCCGTAGTCGCCCTCCTCCGTGACCTCACACCCCACAATGTCCGTCGGCGTCAACTCGGGTGTGCATTGCAAGCGGCGCGTGTCGAGCCCCAACGCTTGCCCCATCACATGCGCCAGACGCGTCTTGGCAAGACCCGGCACCCCCATCAGCAGCGCATTTCCCCCGGCGAGCAAACACGTCAACGCATGGTCCACGATCTCATTTTGGCCGAAGACCACTTCGCCGATGGCACCCCTTGCCGCCATCAGCTGCGTCCGGTCGGTCTCGTCCGTCGCACGGTCCGGGAGCACGTTGGAGGAAGAAGAATCCATCACGATCAAGCACTCCCGTTGAAGACAACGCGAGGGTAAAGGGTCCGTCCCCGCCCCTCAAGGGGTTGTGAACGATCAGAGGGCGTGGGACACACGGAATGTGTGCGAATCTCCCGGCCCGCTTTCTGATCCCGTCCTTCCCTGGGCCCCTGATTTGGCCGAGGCGTTGGAGCGTTGGCACACCGCCTTGCGGGACGAACGCCGCGCTTCGCCCCACACCTGCGCCGCGTACGTGCACGATGCACGCAGCCTGTGTGGATTTCTCAGCGCGTACCGGGGCGAACCCACCCGCCTCGCAACTCTTGAGGCCCTCACGCTCACGGACTTGCGAGCCTGGCTGTCCGCGTCGGCGGGACGAGGCGTTGAGGCCGCATCACGCGCCCGCGCCGCCTCGGGCGTTCGGAACTTTTTCCGCTGGCTGAACGCGAAAGGGCTCGTGCACAACACAGCGGTCTTCGCATTGCGCAACCCCAAACTTCCAAGGCGGCTCCCCCGTCCCCTGACGGAAGCCGACGCTCGCACGGTTCTGATCCACGCCGTTGCCGAACCTCTGACGCCCTGGCTGGGTCTGCGCGACGGCGCACTCGCGACGTTGCTCTACGGCGCAGGCTTGCGTTTGGGCGAAGCTCTCGCCTTGCGCCCCGCCGACCTGGAAGGCGGGGCAACGCTGGTTGTTCAGGGCAAAGGACGCAAACAACGAACCGTGCCCCTTTTGCCCTCGGTCCGCGACGCGCTGGACCGTTATCGCCGCGCATGCCCTTACACGTTGGAACGGACCCACCCCCTCTTTCGCGGCGCACGCGGAGGTCCCCTCAACCCCACCGTGGCGGACCGCCAAATGGCGCGACTTCGTCGCAGTCTTGGATTGCCCGACAGCGCAACGCCGCACGCCCTGCGGCACAGCTTTGCCACGCACCTTCTCGCCTCGGGCGCGGACCTTCGAAGTGTGCAGGAATTGCTGGGACACGCTTCGCTCTCCACCACGCAAATCTACACCGCCGTGGAAGAGCCCCGCCTTCAAGCGGTCTACCGCGCGACCCATCCCCGCGCTCGCACCGGAAAGAATACGGAGGATTAGGTGAGGCCAAAAGTTCAAGAAAAACATCGCGGGAAGGTCGTTTTTTGTTTCGAAGTGATATTAATGGTCTGAAACGTTGTGTTTTCCGTCAAAAGACACAAAGAAGTGCCGAGGCGATCCCCCGAGCTCTCCGATCCCTCTCAAAAACAACCTTGTGCTCGGACGTAAACTGTGGCAGCAATGGAAACGTTCGGCATCAACCGGATACCCGGCCGAGGGGAATGATCCCCCAAGCAAGGTCAACATCGTTCGTGTGAGGTTCTGCTTTGTCTCCCTATGGTTCCCAGCCCCCGGTTGAGGGGGGTGATCCCGTTGAAGCGACCGTTAAGTGGTTCAATTCAACAAAAGGCTTCGGGTTTGTCTCGGTTCCCAACGGTTCAGACGCTTTCATGCACGCGTCATCGCTGCTCCCCCTTGGTCTTCAAAATGTCTCCGAGGGTGCGAAGTTGCTCGTACGGATCGGCCAAGCTGCTAAGGGTCGCCAGGTCACGGAAGTGATTCAGGTCCTCTCCGAGGGCACGCCCCAAACACGGAGCAGTGGCGGTGGCTACGGCGGCGGTGGTGGTGGTGGATATGGCGGCGGCGGTGGTGGCGGCTACGGTGGTGGCGGCGGTGGGTATGGTGGTGGTCGCGATCGCGACTCGTCTCCCCCGGTCGCGTCAGGCCCCGTGGAATCCGTCACAGGTGTCGTCAAGTGGTTCAAGGAGGACAAGGGCTTCGGCTTTGTCGCCACGGACAACGGCGGCAAGGACGTCTTCGTTCACAAAAGCCTCGTTCAGGGGGCTGGACTCAACAGCCTTCAAACAGGTCAGCGCGTACGTATGAACGTTCAGACAACGTCGAAGGGCCGTGAGGCTGTCGCGTTGGAAGTGCTCGGCGACTAATTGAGGTTATCCCTGGTTTCAGGGACGGAGCGCCCGACCCCCCTGTTCAACGGTTCAACGTTGAATAAGGGGTCGGGTCTTCGAATTTTCTTCTTCCTAGCTTTGTGGCTCTTTGAGGCCGCGCATGAGCGCACGGGATTCTTCCCCTAAAATCAGCCGCGCGGCGGGACGCGGGATCACGAACGGTGAGGGGTGTTCCCAAACGGGAGGCGCGGCGCGTGGCGAAAAACATTCGCCCTTGGCCCTGCGCGGCTCCATTACCGCCCTGATCACCCCTTTTCACAACGACCGCGTTGATTCCGAAGCGTTTCAGCGCTTTGTCGCCTGGCAAATTGCCGAGGGCACCGAAGGACTCGTGCCCTGTGGGACGACGGGCGAATCACCCACGCTCTCGGACGAGGAAGACGCGCTTCTCATCCGCCTTTGCCTCGAGGTCGCCACGTCAAGCCACGTTCCCGTTATTGCGGGGTGTGGCACCAATTCAACCCAGCACGCAATCCGGCTGACTCAACAAGCCGAAAGGCTGGGTGCCGACGCGGCGCTTCATGTGACGCCCTATTACAACAAGCCGTCCCAAGAGGGGCTCTATCAGCACTACAAAGCCATCCACGACGCCACCGATCTGCCGATCCTCATTTACAACATTCCGGGACGGTCGGTCGTCAACATGAATCCTTCCACCATGGCCCGTCTAGCCGAGTTGCCACGCATTGTCGGCGTGAAAGACGCGACGGGTGAACCGGCTCGCCTTCTGAAGACACAACGCCTTTGCGGTTCGTCGTTTATCCAATTGGCGGGAAACGACGACATGGCCCTTCCTTTTCTAGCGCAAGGCGGCACGGGGTGCATCTCGGTGGCCTCCAACATCGTCCCCGGCCTGTGCGCGGCCATGCACAAGGCGTGGCGCGAAGGCGATATCGCCACGGCACAGCGTCTGAATGTGCGGCTCGGGCCTTTGGTCGAAGCCCTGTTTGTTGAAACCTCGCCCGCTCCCGTCAAATACCTCGCCTCATTCTTGGGGCATTGCCGGAATGAGCTTCGCTTGCCCATGTTGCCCGTCAGCGCGGCGACCGAAACCCTCCTCCGCGAGGCTCTGGCATTTGCCACCGAAGAGACTCCGTGCTGCCGCCTCGCCACCGCCTGCGCCTAGATGTCGAACCCCTGCTGTCCGGCAATGTAAGCTAAGGGACAAGGCAAGGAACTGAAAAATAACGAAGAATAGGATTTCAAGGGTGTCACCGACGTGAACGCGGCTCTGAGAGCTTGTTGACAAAACTGTGTAAACAGACCCTCAGATCCCAGCGGAAGACGACGTCAGTGAAGACGTGGGAAGGGGTAAGCCTGTTGGGTTTTCCTTCAGCCACGCAAGCTCGTCCGGCGTCGATTCGCGCCCGAGAATCGCGTTGCGATACGGGAATCGCCCGAAACGCTCAATGAGCTCAAGGCGTTGCTGCGCAGCGTCAATCCACGCAGGCTCCTTGGTGCGTTCGCGCACGTAAAAGACCGAAAGACGTTGATCCCCGATGTTTTCAGCATGCCCAAAGGGACGGTAGAAAAACATCTTAAACATGCGATCAATCCGGTCATCGAGATGGGCCAGAATGCCCGCGCGCGCGAGCTCCAAAGCCTCATCGTCTGTGGCGTAAGCCTGCGGTGTTCCCCGAAACAGGCGACGCGGCCATTCCCCTAAGAGCAACAAAAGCCCCAGCATGCCCTCCGGTGTGCGTGCCCACGTCTTAAGCTCGCCCGCTACCGCTTGGTCATAAAACGACCCGACCTCCCCCCGCACTTGCGCTTGGAGCTCGTCGTCGTCCTCACGAAACCAGCGTTCAGGGCTCACCTGGGTGAACCAAAAATTCAGAAGCTCGGTAAGATCCTGGGCCATAGAACACGACTCGGTTGGAAAACCTCGCAGCCCTTATCCTATCCCTAATCCCCTTGGCCCGACTAGACCAGGGAATCGGGTCCACTTCAGAAGGCAAGGACAAGGATCAGAGGACGGAAGAATTCGCAATCATCGCCGAGTGTCAACGCCGAGTTCCTTCTTTCTGAGAAAGAGGGTAAGGGAGTTCAAAGGTTGCTATGTCCCTCGTCCTCGTGAGACCCCGAAGGGGCCTTGGCGATCCACCTCACGAAATGTCCTTGTGAGGGAAAGGACAGGGTGATGGATTTTTCACCCCCACAAAGGGCTCGCAAGGGCGCCATTTTAAAAAAGGAAAACTCATGCTCATCCCTGACCTTCTCCTCACCCCCCTCGTTCGTGCCGCGCTGCAGGAAGACCTAGGCCGACGAGGTGACATCACCAGCTGTGCGCTGGTGCCCGAAGACGCGACCTGGAAAGCCGCGCTTGTGGCTCGGCAAAGGGGCGTTGCTGCTGGACTCGCCTGCGCGCGCCTCGCGTTCCACTTGCTGGATCCGAGCGGGATGTTCATCCCCCATGTGCAGGAAGGTGAGCCCCTGGAACCGGGCACGGTCCTCGCCACCGTCCAGGGCAACGCACGCGCGATTCTGGCCGCCGAACGCACGGCCCTCAATTTTCTGGGACACCTCAGCGGCGTTGCCACGCTCACCCGCGCGTTCACCGAGGCCGTCAAAGGTACAAAAGCGCGGGTGTGCTGCACGCGCAAAACGACGCCGGGTCTCCGGGCCCTTGAAAAACACGCTGTCGAGGCCGGGGGCGGCATCAACCACCGATTCGGGCTGGACGACGGAATCTTGATCAAAGACAACCATTGGGCGTTGGCCGGAAACATCCGGCAGGCCGTCCTCGCCGCGCGGTCCACCGCCGGACACATGGTGGTCATTGAGGTCGAGGTGGACACACTGGATCAACTGAACGAGGTCCTGGACCTCCCCGTCAACGCGGTTTTGCTGGATAACATGCCCCTTGCGACTCTGCGCCACGCCGTCGAGCGCGTGGCGGGACGATTTGTCACCGAGGCCTCGGGCGGTATCACCCTGGCCAACGCCGCAGCAATAGCCGCCACGGGCGTTGATCTCCTGTCGGTCGGAGCCCTGACCCACAGCGCCCCCTGTTTCGACATTGGCTTGGACAGCGCGACGTAAGAGCCGCCGGGATTACCAGAAGGGCAAAGCGTCCGATTCACGGCGCTCAGTGCCGCGTGGGGCTTTCTTCGGCCGTCACACGCTCAAAAAGGGCGACCCACGAATCGGTCGGGACTTTAGCGTAAGGCCCCTCGGGTGAACGCCAAAACGCCGCCATCGCAGGGAATTGATCCACAACACCGCCGGGGCCACGCACCCACCATTTATCCTGAAGAAGCAGCCTAATCCCTTCAATTTTGGGGCCTCGGGCGGCGTAGTCGTCCTCGCTCAGTTCCTCCTGAAAGACCGTGGCGAGCACAAACGGATCATCACTCCCCAGGCGCTTTTTGGCTTCTGTACGGCGGGCCTGCAAAGCCTCCAACGCCCGCCCCGCAGCCTCGGCCACGGCAGGGGGTGTCCCCGGCAACCGCGCGACGTAAATGGCGCGGAGGACATGGTGCAGATCGGCCTGGGACATCTCTGGCAACCAAATGAGCGTTCCGGCCCCCATGAACCCCACACGGTCCAACATGAGGCAAAGCGCACAGAAAGGACAGAGGGTGACAAACGTATCCTCGGTCCCCGACAGCAACCCTTTGCCGGGAAGAACACTCTGAAACTGCGCTGACGTGAATCCGCAACAGCGGCAAGTCGACGAGTCACGGGCCAGCACGTGCGCCTTTTGCTTGGACGTTGGGGCCCGCAGAGGCGACGCCGCCCCGTTGCCACTTCGCCACAGCCCAAGCGTGAGGGGCAGAAGGGCGGACGCGGGCATCAGAACCGGAACGTCAGCGGAGGCGTAAAGCCGTTGGAGGAACCAGGGGTCTGCATCAGAACGCTTTTTTGAATCACGGTCGTGACAATGGGAATGGCCGTGATCACGCCCCCCATCACCAACCGCGAAACTCCAGGCGCCATTTTCTCGCTCGTCGGATTTTCCACATGGGCCTTCAGCTTAAGCGCCCCACTGAGCACCATAAAAATCCCCATGATGTAGCAGATAACATTCAGCAGGTACGGAATGACGCTGAGTTGATTCTGGGCAAAGTTCCGTATGAGCGAAGCAAAGTCCGGTGCCCCCGAAGCCACAAGCGGCTGCGCCCACGAAAACTCTGGCAAGGCTACCGAAGCAACGACCCCCCACGCCGAGGCCCGGAGAAGATCAGGCAACCATCTTTTCATCACCATCACCTCGCAGGAACACTGAAATCATCGCCCCAAACAGCTTACCACGTGACACCAAGGGTCTTGAAGATATTGTCAGACGTTCCACCGAACGCAAAGGCACGAACCATCAGCTTGGCCATGAAGGGGAGGGAAACAAGGACTCCCCCCCCCACCAAACGCACAAGACCCGCCGTCATCATCGCCGATTCTTTTTTATTAGCGTACGCCAGAAACTTGAACGGCGCACTGATAACGAGGAAAATCCCCGTCGCCCAACACACGTAATTCAAGACTCGGATGAAAGCGTTCGCATTCCCCCGCGCAGCCCCGGACGCAACGTCCCCAAATCCCTGGGCGAGATCCGCCAAGGCAGGGGACGCAACGACCAACGAAAACCCTGCTGCAAGAATCAGCGCAAGAAGAAAACCTTGGCGCACGGTCAAAACCTCCTCGCTCGGTTTCAAATTAGAGAGAGGTGAACGAGACAAGGCTGGGACCCGATGCCGTGCTACCATTCGCCCCGCGAATGCTGGCCGAGACCATTTGGACCAAGAACGGCGACGCACCAATGAGCCCACCCATCACCAGCTTGGCAAGCGCCGGGGCCAGTTTGTGCTTTTCACGATTCTCGGCATGATCCTTCACACCCAAGGCACCCAGGATGATCATCCAAAGGCCAATGATCCAACAGACAACCGAAATCACAACCGTCAACGCGTTGACGTTGGCCCTGGAGCGTTCGTTGGCCCAGGCCCCAAGATCGTTCGCCGCGCCCGGCGCCTGCGCCCATCCAAGGTCGGGGCACGCCGCCACCATGATCGCGACAAGAAGGGCTCCCCGCGTAAGGGCCAAAACGTGTTCCTTTTTCATTAGCCGTCTCCCTGAAGGGCCGAGGGATCCCGAGGAGAGCTACCACGCTCCCTCGTAACGTCCCTCCTCGTGTTCCGCGCCATTATCACCTTACCGCACTCCTCTGTCAACGAAATCTTCAGGGTTGGGCGTGCACAAAGCGGGGTTTTCCAGGGCTTCTCAACGCCCTTCTCCGGGAACGATCCTCCTTGAATGCGGAGCGTTGTTTTGCGAGGGAAAGCCTCTTATACCGTGGCACGGCCTGGATTTCTCCTTTTTGTCCTGTCCTCTTCGGATGAACGGAAAAAGAGTCTTCCACCGGGAGGAAGCCATGAAGATCACGCTCTTGTGCGAGAACACGTCCAGCGACATCCCTTGGTGCGCCGAGTGGGGATTCTCGGCACATATCGAGGTCGAGGGCGTTCGCATTCTGTTCGACTTCGGCTATTCCGACATTTACGTGCGCAACGCGCGGCAGGCGGGGATTGACCTGAACGCCGTTGATTTTTTCGCGCTCTCGCACAACCACGACGACCACACACGGGGCCTTTTGTTTTACGAGGGGACGGAACGCAAACCGCTGATTGCGCACCCGCGCGTGCTGGAGGTTCTGCCCGAGGCCGAATCGTCGGTTCTGAAGCGGTGCTTTGATGTGCGCCCCTCCGCAGGGCCTCGGGAGTTCACACCCAACGTCTTTTTCCTCGGGGCGATTCCGCGCCAAACAACGTTCGAGGCTGGCACCTACGGCGACGATCCCATGCCCGATGACACGGCGCTTGCGATCCGCACCCCCCAAGGGACCGTGGTCATTGCGGGATGCTCGCACGCGGGTATTTGCAACATCTGCGACCACGCCAAGCGCGTGACGGGCCAGAACCTTTACGCCGTCCTCGGAGGCTTTCATCTGCTGAAAGCCACCCCCGACACGCTGGACCCCACGCTTCGTTATTTTCAGCGCGAACGGCCCACGCACCTGTTTCCCCTGCACTGCGTGGACTTTCCGGCGCTTGTGCAATTCCACACGATTCTCGGCTGCGCGAAACGCTCGGCGGGGGACGTCATCGAGGTTTGAGCCGCCTCCTTCTTGCTGGGACAAAGAGGGCGGGGGTCCGCGAACTCCTCGAACGAAAAACCCGGCGTTTCCTAGGGGGCCCCTCGCGCGACCTTTTCGAAAAACGCACGCAGCTCCCGCCCCCGTTAGCGAACTTTCACCTGTGCCTTCAGAAGAACCTCTTCCTGCGCCGGAGTCAGGCGCGCTCCGATCAACGTGACTCCGGTCAAGTCAACATCCGTCAAGTCACATCCCACCAAGTTGGCCCCTGTCAGATCCGCGCCCGTCAGTTTCACATGATCCAGATTAGCCCCCGACAAATTGGCGTAACGGAAGGAACATTCTGTCAGGTCGGTCATCAAGACGCGCCCCTCCTCCAGAATCAGCGGCTGGAAGCGAACGCCTTGCAGATTGGCACTGTTGAAAAGGGCTTTCTGGAAACGGGACCCGCGCAAATCAGCCCGAGCAAAAGACGCTGATCGGAGATCAGCCCCTTGGAAATCGGCGGCTTGCAGTTCGGATTCCGTGAAGTCCACACCGTAGAGGATGGCCTCGCGGGCCTGCATCATCGTCAGCTTCGCATGGCGGAAGATCGTCGTCCGACGAAGATCAAAACGGCTGATATCAATCTGCTTCCCTTTTTGCCCATTTGTTTCAACCCACATCCGATGTTGCGCCAACATCGCATCCACGGACAGAGGAAGATCTTGAAGCGTTGCCCCGGCAACCGCGTTTGTTAACGCGCCCGCAAGGTCCGCCTGCTGAAGATTCGCTTTTTCAAGGTTAGCGTCCACCAGGATGGCGTTGTGGAATTGCGCCCCCCGTAAATCACATTTGGTGAGATCCGAATTCTCCAGATTAGCCCCGCAAAAATTCGCCCCTTGCAGATCCGCATGAACGAGCGTGGAATCTTTCAGAATGGCATCGCGAAAGTTGCTGTTAATCGCTGTGATCCCGGACAAACGCGACTGCGTCAGATTGGCGCCGCTCAGGTCCGCCTCGCTGGTATCCGTAGGACGAGGCTTGGCGTCACTCGCGTACGAGGCTTCCTTCTCACCGGTAAAGCCAATCAGCTTTTCCCTCAGGTCCGCGCCCGTCATATCAGCGTCCACCAAGTTCGCCCCGCGTAGACACACGCCACGCAGATCCGCGCGGACGAGACTGGCTCCATGAAGATCGCACCCTGTCATGTTCGCACCGAACATGATGGCATAATCAAACTTGCTGTTGGCCATCGCGGCCTGCATCAAATCACACCCCGTCAGATCGGCATGGGAAAAGTCACGTCCCACGAGGGAAAGTCCCGAAAGATCATGGTACGCAAGAACCGCGCGCGCCCCTCCAAGACGGGCGGCGCGAAACATCTCGTGTTTGCGCGCAGCGATCTCAAGAGTGGCTTGATCAAGACGTGGAAGCGTTGAAGGAGGCATCGAACGGCTATCCGAAGAAGGACAACGAACCCCGGAGTGATTCCCGAAAGGAGTCCGCACTATGCCATAGGAATCGTCGGTCGGGTAGACAGGCCCAGCCCCGTCTCACAACGGAAAACTCCCGAAACCATCGTACGCGCATCAACAAACCCCCGTGCTTTCGCTAAGGGCACTTTTACAAGGTGCGCTTGCCCCATCCGGCCTTCCCACGTTAGGACAAGACGCCATTTTCTTCTCCGTGTTGCCATCCCTCTTTTTTCGGAACCCGTCCATGAAACCCGTGATCATTGGCTGCCAAGGTCTGACCGTCTCCCCCGAGGAACGTGACACCTTGGCGGCGTTGGACCCGTTGGGGTTCATCCTCTTTGCCCGCAATTGCCAAACCTCGGATCAGGTCCGAACCCTCACGCAGGCGTTGCGCGAAACCATCGGACGGCCCGAGGCCCCCATTTTCATCGACCAAGAAGGGGGACGCGTCGCGCGTCTCGGCCCACCGCATTGGCCGAAATTTCCGCCCTTTCGAACGCTGGGCGAAGCCTACGTCCAGAGTCCTCGCGCGGGACTGGACGCCGCCGCCGCGCACACGCGGCGCATCGCACAAATGCTGACGGACCTCGGGATTGACGGGAACTGTTCCCCCGTTTTGGACCTGGACGTTCCGGGCGCGTCCGACGTGATGGGCGACCGCACATTTGGCCCCGATCCAGAGGTTGTCACCGCACTCGGGCGGTGCGTCGTGCAAACGTTTCTGGACAACGGGGTCCTTCCGATCATCAAGCACCTGCCGGGGCACGGGCGAGCGCTGGTAGACCCGCACCACGTGTTGCCGCACGTGACGGTCTCGCGGGATGAGCTAGAGGCGGATTTCGCCCCCTTCCGCGCCCTTCGGAACGCCCCGCTCGGCATGACCGCGCATGTTGTCTACGAGGCCCTGGACCCAGGTGCCCCCGCCTCGCTTTCCGCCACGGTCCACCGTGACGTGATGCGTGGAGCGCTGGGGTTCGAAGGGCTTTTGGTCTCGGATGACCTCGCCATGCACGCGCTGTCGGGGCCCCTGGAGGATCGCGCCGCACACGCCCTCGCAGCAGGGTCGGACCTCGTCCTCTACTGTCCCGGCGACTTGGAGGGCGCACGCACCCTGGCCAAAATCCTCCCCCCGGCCCTGTCCCCCGAGGCCGAGCGCCGTTGGTCCCGTGCCCTTGCCCAACGGACTCGCCTTTCACCGGGCGGTTGAAGACGCCCGGAAAGGTCCCTATATCCTGAATCCTTGGTCCGGGAGGGTCCCAACATCCCCCGGCTTTTTCAGGCAACGTAAGGACAAACCCCATGACCGAAGAACGGATGCCCTTTCAGGCCGAGGTAGCGCGGCTGCTGGAGATCGTCACGCACGCCCTTTACAGCGACAAGGACGTCTTCTTGCGCGAGCTGATCTCGAACGCCTCGGACGCGTGCGACCGTTTGCGCTACGAAGCCCTGACGCAACCCGAGCTGACGGGCGAGGACTCCACATTCACGATCCGCGTGACGACCGATCCCAAGGCGCGGACGCTGGTGGTGTCGGACAACGGCCTTGGGATGACTCGTGACGAGCTGATCGAGAACCTCGGCACGATCGCGCGGTCCGGCACGGCGGCTTTCCTGGAACGTCTGAAAGAATCGCCCACAGCGTCGCTCACGCAAATCGGCCAGTTCGGTGTCGGGTTTTACGCCGCGTTCATGGTCGCACAAATGGTGGAAGTGCGCTCCCGCAAAGCGGGCAGTGACGAATCCTGGTGCTGGCGCTCCGACGGACGCGGCGCGTTCGCCGTGGAGGAAGACTCCAAGCCCCATCGCGGCACGGAGGTGACTCTTTATCTCAAACAAGGGCTTGACGAGTTTTTAGAAGACGACCGCCTGCGCAGCATCATCACACGGTACTCCGACCACATTGCCCTGCCGATCCTGCTGAACGGCGAGGAGACTCCGGCCAACCGCGCGGCGGCGCTTTGGCTGCGCCCCAAGGCTGACATCACGCCCGAGCAGTACACCGAGTTTTATCACCACGTGGCTCACGCGTTCGACGATCCCGCCCTCACCGTCCATTGGCGGGCCGAAGGCAAGCTGGAATACGCCGGGCTCTTGTTCGTCCCAGGAACCAAGCCGTTTGACCTGTTCGACCCCAAGCGACAACACGGCGTAAAGCTTTACGTCAAGCGCGTGTTCATCACCGACCACGCCGAAGGACTCGTTCCCGCGTGGCTGCGGTTTGTGCGCGGCGTGGTGGACAGCGAGGATCTTCCGCTGAACGTCAGCCGCGAGATGCTCCAAAACAACCCCGTCGTGAACCGGTTGCGCCAGGGCCTTACACGCCGCGTGCTGGATGAACTCGCCAGCTTTGCCGAAAAAAATCCCGCGGCCTACGCCCCCATCTGGGACAACTTCGGCGCGGTCCTCAAGGAAGGGCTTTACGAGGATGCGCCTTTCCGCGAATCCCTCCTGAAAGTCGCCCGGTTCCGCACGACACACGATGATCGGCTGGTGTCCCTGGCCGAGGTCGCGGCTCGCAAGCTGGAAGGGCAAGAGGCGATTTACTACATCAACGGCGACGATCCCGCGATGCTAAGCCGCAGCCCCCACCTGGAAGGCTTCAGGGCCCAAGGGGTTGAGGTCCTGTTGCTGACCGACGCCGTGGATGATTTTTGGCCCGGCGCGGTTGAAACGTACGAGGGCCTACCCCTGCGGTCCGTGACTCGCGCGGAAAAAGACCTCGGGCCCCTCGGGGACAAAGGGGCCACCACCTCCGATTCCGCGAAGGGCAAAGACAGCAAAAAAGACTCGGCCGATTCCCAAACTTCCACCCCCGACGAACCGCCCGTGACGCCCGAGGTCGCGGCGCTGCTGGCGTTCATGCGCGGGACGCTGAAGGAGGCCATTCACGATGTGCGCGTGTCCACGCAGCTGACGGAAAGCCCCGTGTGCCTCAAGGCCGCCCACGAAGGTCTGGATATCCACCTGGAGCGGTTTTTGAAAAAGCACCACCAGAACCTCGCCGTACCGAGCCCGCGCCTGCTGGAAATCAACCCGAACAACACGCTGATCCAAGCGCTCGCTGCCGAGGCCGCCAAAGCCGCGACCGCCAAACCGGAAACCGAGGCCGCATGTCCCCCTGCCCTTGTGGATTCCGTCTGGCTTCTGCTGGAACAGGCCCGGATTCTGGAAGGCGAGGTCGTCCCCGACCCCTTCGCCCTCTCCGCCCGCCTCAACGCGGTCCTGGCACGGGGGTTGAAGTAGGTGCCTACGGCACGGCCTGGATTTCTCCTTTTTGTCCTGTCCTCTCCGTCGTCATCCACTCTGTTGGAGGAGGGGGTTATCACGGAGGACGGCGTTGAGGATCGTGATGAATTTTCGTGCGGCGGCGATGAGGGCGACGATGCGGCGCTTACCGTTGGCGACGAGGCGTTCGTAGAAGGTCTTGAGGGTGGGGTGGAAACGCACGGCCGAAAGCGTGGCCATGAAGAGGGC
>CAIPYM010000071.1 GCA_903869345.1 uncultured Pseudomonadota bacterium | reverse complement strand
GCTGTGGACGGCCCAGGGCGCTGGTGGGCCAACGGGGGAAAGGGAGGCCCGTTCAGGGCACAAAAAAACCCGCGATTCGGCCGAAACGCGGGTACAGGTCGCCATGGGTTTGTCAATACCCCTTTGGCCCCCTCGAGTCAAGAAAAAAAGTCCACCCGGCCGCGAATCCCTCGACGTGGCCGGAAGACCCAGCTATAAGGCCCCGTTCATCGGGGTTTGTCGGAGAGTAGCTCAGCCCGGTAGAGCACTGCCTTCGGGAGGCAGGGGCCGGAGGTTCAAATCCTCTCTCTCCGACCATCTTTTTCAAAGGGTTAGGCGGTTTTTCGCTTTTCCCGAACATCGCCGAGCAAGCACGCCGAGCAAGCACATAGAGCTCGGCCCCCATAAAATGAGCATCGAATCAGGCGAGGGACCGACCTTGAAGGAGGCGCAGAGCGACTCCCTCTCCCCTTGAGGGAGAGGGCCGGGGTGAGGGGTTTCTGAACAAAAAGCGTGTTGAACTCCTACGAATCCCTTGTTTTTTACGACCCCTCACCCTAACCCTCTCCCTCGGGGGGAGAGGGAATACCGCCGCATTTCCCGCAACCCTTGCGCTCGAAAATCGAAGGTCGTTTTAGGGAAGGTTGGCTCTAGAGTCGCCCCGCGCGGCGCAAGAACCTTACAGAACCTCCAACATCCGCGCGACGAGAGGGTGGCGCACAACATCACCCTCGGTCAACCGGAGAACCGCCACGCCGGACAGGCCCTCCAGGCGTCCCGCAACCTCGTTCAGGCCCGACACGCCCCCGAGCAAATCGCTCTGGTCCGGGTCGCCCGCCACGACCATCAGCGAACGCCACCCCAGGCGCGTCAGCAGCATCTTGAGCTGCGTGTACGTGCAGTTCTGCGCTTCATCAATGATAACAAACGCGTTGTTGAGGGTGCGCCCGCGCATGTAGGCCACGGGCGCGATTTCGATCACCCCTTCGGCCAGATACCGACGCAAGCGCAGACTGCCCAAGCGGTCCACGAGCGCGTCGTACAGGGGGCGCAAGTAGGGGGCCATTTTCTCCTGCACGTCCCCCGGCAAAAACCCCAAGGTCTCGCCCGCCGTGACCGCCGGACGCGACAGGACAATACGATCCACGCGCCCGCCCTCCAGCGCCTCCACCGCCGCGCTGACGGCCAGGTACGTCTTGCCGGTTCCGGCGGGTCCCAAAGCCAGCGTGAGGCTGTGCGTGCGCATCGCGTCCCAAAACGCTGCCTGGCCTTCGCTTTGCGGTGTGGGCGCGGCACGTGCCACCCCTCGGGGGATCCGCGAGGCCGCTCCGCCCGAGGGGGCGGCGGACGCTAACGTGGAATCGCCCAAAGGACTCCAGGTGCCCGCGACACGGGTCCCTCCGCCCCCCTGACGCCGTGCGCCGAGGGTTCGGGTCCGAGCCCCGGTTCGGGAGGGGGCCCCTTGCGCGGGAGTGACGCTTTCTTTCATGATCCCTCCGCGATCCCTAAGGAAAGATTCTGCGCCATGGCGACGTTGTCGCTTGCCCCCCTTCTGGAAGGCCACGTCTTTGCGTTTCTGATGCTGCTGGCGCGGCTCGGGGCGGGCGTCATGCTGTTTCCCGGCATCGGTGATTCGTATGTTCCGGGACAGGTCAAGATGATGTTTATAGCAGCGCTGTGCCTGTTGCTCGTGCCCCTCTTGGCCCCGACCCTGCCCCCTCTGCCGGACACGCCTGCGGGCATGGTGCGGCTCTTGGGGGGCGAGATTCTCGTCGGCGTGTTTTTCGGGTCCATTCTGCGCCTTTTCCTGGAAGCCTTGGAAGCCGCAGGAGCTATCATAGGCCTTCAGACGGGTTTGTCGAACGCCATGATGCTGAACCCCACGCTGGGGACTCAGAACGGGCTCGCCGGGGCCTTGCTGGTGTTGCTCGGGGTCACGCTGTTGTTCGTGACGGACGGGGCGAACCTGTTGCTGCACGCTCTTCTTGAAACCTACACGGTGTTTCCGCCAGGGGCGCCCCTGCCGACGGGCGATTGGGCGACGGCGTATGCCAAGACTCTGAGCCGCAGTTTGAACGTGGGGCTTGAAATCGGGGCTCCTTTTATGATCCTCGGGATTCTTTTTTACGGTTCGCTGGGGGTCATCCAACGCCTGTTGCCGCAGGTGCAGCTTTTCTTGGTGACGTTGCCGCTGGAAATTGTCGGGGGGCTCATGCTTTTGGCCGCGACCCTCAGCGCGGGGATGGCTTTTTGGCTTAACTACGTCAACGCCGTCGGCGGGGCCATGGCGGGGCTGGAGTGAAAGGTGGACACAAAAACGCCCCTGTTCAACCCGTCCACACCCCCTTGAGGCCCAACGCGGCTGCGCTTAGACTTCCCCCCGGTCGGTGGTCCGTTTTCTCTTCGATGATGGCCCTCCCGTTTTGACCTTTGGATGAGGTTTCCCATGACAGCCGATAAAGTGTCCCTCGCGTCCTACGATCACCAAATGTGGGTTGAGACGCTTCTGGTGTTCAAGCGCACGTTTCGGAAGTGGCTCCCCTGGGGGCTGGTGTGGTCCGTGCTGACCCTTGGGGTGGCGGCCGTTAACAGGGGGCTCTCGATTGACTCGCAGACCGAGGTCGTCAAACAGAGTTTGCAAAACAAGGACCTGAGCGTTTTATCGTTCGCCGTTCTGACTCCCATCGCCCTTTACGGACTCGTGGCGCTCGGGTTGGGAATTGTCCGGTCCTACTCTTTTCTGGCGTTTTATCTCCGTGAAAACGTGTCCTTCGCGGGCCTTGAATCCTTCAGCGCACAGCGCTTGGGGCGTTGGGTCGGGGCGATGACGCTCATGGTTCTGGCCACCCTGATTCCCTTGGTCCCCGTTCTGGGGGTGACGGGTGTTTTAGGGTTCCTTTCACAGGGAGAAGGTCTCGTGGGGGCCGGGGGAGCCGCCGTTGCTTTCCTTGCGTTTCTAGGCGTTTTGGCCATGATCTTCGTGGTGGTGCGTCTCACGTTGGTCTCGCCCTTGTCCGCCGCGCGGTTTCCGAAAGCCCTTCGGACAAGCTGGGCCCTGACTCAAGGGTCGTTTTGGCGTCTGTTCGGCAACGCCCTTCTGCTCGGCTTGGCTGGACTTGCTGGCATGCTGGTGTTGGTCGGCGTTGCCTTTGGTTTGGGGTTTGTTCTTCCCGAAAAAGCGGCCGAGTTTGTCACCCTGCTGCTGGGAGTTCCGTTGGAAGTGATCTTCACGAGCCTGGATGCGGCTTTTGTTGTGGTGGCCCTGGATCGATTCGGCACGGCGAAGAAGGCCCGCGACCCGTCGTTTGCCCTGACGCCGCTGACGTAGGAGGAGCACTCAAGAAGAATGTTTGCTTAGCGTTTTTCTATCTCCCCCTCCAGGAGATTGTTGTGCCAGATTATGCTGCTTCTCTCGCTGCTCACGATCATCAAATGTGGGTCGAGACGTTGTTCTCGTTCGGGCGTTCGTTCAAAGCTTGGCTACCTTGGGGGCTTGGGTGCTCAGCTTTGACGTTTGGTTTTTGGTGGATTGGGGGTGTCTCGTTTGCCCCTCGTTCCTTTCTGGGAATTGGAGACGCTGTCCTTGTGTTGACGCAACTTTATCTTTGGACCTTTTTTTATTTGAAACGACATCACGGGAATTTTCCTTCACCGCAGGGAAATGTTATTCACTACGGGAGATGTCTGGGCACGTATGTTCTCGCAGGAATCATTGTCGCCTTGCCTGTCATCCTGTGTCTAGGAGCAATCATGGTCGGATTTTTTACCCTGGCAGAGGTCCTTTTTTCTCTAGCTCAAAAATCTCGTGATGCGCTGGTGCACTATGGGCTCGGTTTATGGCTTGGTTATGCCCTCTTGTTGCTGAATATTCTCTGGCTTCCAACGTTTTTTAGTGTGCTCTTCTTGGGTTTACGATTCATCCTTGTCCTGCCTCTTGCTGTAGCGAGATTCCCCAAGGAGATCAGAACAAGTTGGGTCCTGACACGGGGGGCTTTTTGGCGTCTGTCAGGGAATGTCGTGATGTTGGTCCTGGTGGTCGGTGCCGTGTATGCCCTAATTGCTTTTTTGGGTATGCTGGCACTTGATATAGGGGATGCCAATGACGATGGCTTTTATAAAACAACTTCGTTTTTTGGTCTTCTCATATCTCATTTTGGCATAAATACCGGGACTCTTTTGCGGGTTCTCAAAATTTTCTTTCTGGTCTGTACGCAGACAGTTCTTTGTAGTCTGTTTGCAGCATTGTCAGTTGAAGCGATTCTCCGCCTCGCGGCGGCCCATAAAATCCGCAATCCGTCATTTGTGCTGCAACCTCTGCTCCGCTAAGGATTCTTCCCCTATGCCCTCTGGCCTTCTGACCCTAAATCCCGTCTACAAGCCCTTCCGGTACCCCTGGGCGTACGAGGCGTGGCAGCAGCAGCAACGCCTGCATTGGCTTCCGGAAGAAGTGCCAATGGCCGATGACGTGAAGGACTGGCGGCACAAGCTGACGGACGCCGAGCGCAACCTCCTCACGCAAATCTTCCGCTTCTTCACGCAAGCGGACGTCGAGGTGAACAACTGCTACATGCGGCATTACACGCGGGTGTTTCAGCCCACGGAAGTGCAGATGATGCTTGCGGCGTTTTCCAACATGGAGACGATTCACATCGCGGCGTATTCGCATCTTCTGGACACGATCGGCATGCCGGAGGTCGAGTACTCCGCGTTCCTTCATTACAAAGAAATGAAGGACAAGTACGACTACATGCAGGGCTTTTCGGTGGACAACCCGCACGAAGTCGCCCGCACGCTTGCCGTGTTCGGCGGATTTACCGAAGGGCTTCAGCTGTTCGCCTCGTTCGCGATGCTGATGAACTTCCCTCGGTTCAACAAAATGAAAGGCATGGGGCAAATCGTCACGTGGTCCGTGCGCGACGAAACGCTCCACACGCTGTCGGTTATTCGCCTGTTCAGCACATTTTTGGAAGAAAACCCCACGATCTGGACTCCGCGCCTGAAAGAGCAATTGCAGGAATCGTGTGAGACCATCGTGGACCACGAAGACGCGTTTATTGATCTCGCGTTTGAAATGGGCCCCGTGGAAGGCCTGACGGCGAACGAGGTGAAGGCGTACATCCGGTACATTGCGGACCGTCGCCTGACTCAACTGGGGCTCAATCCCGTTTACCGGATCAGTGCCAACCCCTTGCCGTGGATGGACGACATGCTGAACGGCGTGGAGCACGCCAATTTCTTTGAAGCCCGCGCGACCGAGTACAGCAAGGCCGCGACGCAAGGCACCTGGGACGAAGCGTTTGATTCCGCCGATCACGAGGCCGCCGCGTGATCCCGATGCGGCGGGTCGTCATCACGGGCATGGGGGTCATCAGCCCCCTGGGGCATGACGTGGCCACGTTCCGTGACAACCTGTTCGCGGGCGTGAGTGGCATCGGGCACCTGACGTTTCCGCACAAGGGGCACGAGGTCACGTTTCCCGCCGCGCCGGTTGTAGGGTTTGATCCCGCCACGTGGATCGACCCCAAAAAGATCCCCCTTATGGACCGGTTTGCCCAGTTCGCGGTGGCCTCGGCGCGGCAAGCCTTCGCCGATTCGGGTCTGGTTCTTGAACCCGACGAGTCCGCGCGAACGGCGATCATCACGGGCACCGGAGTCGGGGGCCAAAACACGCTGGAAGATTCCTACGAGCGGCTCTTGGGAGAGGGCACGGGGCGGGTACACCCCTTCACCATTCCGCGCTTGATGGTGAACGCGGGCTCCAGCCACATCAGCATGGACCTTGGCCTCACGGGACCGGGGTTTACCGTGGCCAGCGCGTGCGCCTCCGCCTTGCACGCAATCGGCGTGGCGGTCGCATTGATCCGCAGCGGCGTCGCGGATCGCGCAATCACGGGCGGGGCCGAAGCTTGCCTAACGCTGGGGACGCTGAAGGGGTGGGAAGCGCTCCGCGTCATGGCCCCCGACGTGCCGCGCCCGTTTTCGGCGGGACGTCTGGGGATGGTCATCGGCGAAGGCGGGGCCTCGTTCGTTTTGGAAACCGAGGCCGATGCTCGGGCTCGGGGCGCGACCATCTATGCCGAAGTGCTGGGGGTCGGGATGACCTCCGACGCCCAAGACCTGACAACGCCCAGCGCGGAAGGCGCGGCACGCGCGGTCGGTGAGGCCTTGAAAGACGCGGGCCTTGCGCCCCATGAGGTGGACCATGTGAACGCGCACGGCACGGGCACACGCTTGAATGATACGGTCGAGACCGAGGCCCTGAAACGCGCTCTCGGGCCCCAGGCTTCACGCATCCCCATTTCGGCAAACAAATCCCAATTCGGGCACGCGCTTGGCGCGGCAGGAGCGCTTGAAATGTTGGCCACCGTTTTGGCCCTGCGGGAGGACCGCGTGCCGCCGACCCTGCATTACCAAGGCCCCGATCCCGCGTGCGACCTGGACTATGTGCCGAACATCGCCCGTACGTGCCGCGTCCGCACAGCCCTCAAAACCTCCTTCGCCTTCGGGGGGTTGAATGCGGTTTTGGCGGTGGGCAAGGGGGTTGTCTGAACAAAAAGGGGGCTTGTTTGCAGAACACAGAGGCGGTGTGTAGACTTCCCAGCAGCCGAGCAGGTCGTGCGCAACGGGGCTGCGTTGGCTCTGTTCGTCCAGATTTGTCCTGGAAAACAAGCCCCTTACAAAGGATCCTTTCCGAGTCGTCGAAGCTTCTTGTTCCCCCCATCGTCCCGAGGACATGCCGATGCCAATTGCCCAACACGTTCAAGCCCTTGAGCAGCGCCGCCAGAAACTCCAAGAGCGCATTCATGCCGAGGAAATTCGTCCGGCCCCCGACCCCGAGATTCTCCACCAGCTCAAGACCGAGAATCTCAACCTCAAGGACAAAATCGCCCGCTTGGTACGGGAACAAACACCTTCAGAAACAGCGGCTGGGGAGTGACGGGCTGGATTTCCGGAGGGGGGTCGTTTAAGACCTAAACTCGTCGGAGGCTAAGGCCCCTTGGATCCCAAGATCGGCGTTTGTGATTCTTTGAGGTGTTCGGACATGATAACGGTTATCCTGGTGGCCCATCTTATTCTTGCGGTCGCCCTGATCTTGGTCATCCTCTCCCAGCGCACGGCCCAAGACGGCGGTGGACTCACGGGAGGAGGCGGCGGTGGGGGAACCATGGGCGGGTTGTTCACGGCACGCGGGTCGGCCAACCTTTTGACGCGCACGACGGCCATTCTTGCGACACTGTTTATCATCACAAGTTTGCTGCTTGGCTGGATGGCCGGGCACCAGCATGCATCGAAGAGTCTTGTGGACACCCTTGTGCCGACAACAACAACGGAGCCAGCGCCCTCCCCTCAACACGACCCATCCCCCGCCCCCGCCGAAACACCTTCGGCCCCCCAAGTTCCCGTTTCACGGTAAGGTTTGCATTTTCAAGGAGTTGCTCGGCTTCATGCCCACACGGTTTATTTTCATCACGGGAGGGGTTGTCTCCTCCCTCGGCAAGGGCATTGCGTCATCGGCCCTCGGAGCGCTGTTGCAAGCCAGCGGGTACACCGTCCATCTCCGCAAGCTGGATCCTTACCTCAACGTGGATCCGGGCACGATGAGCCCCACGCAACACGGTGAGGTGTACGTCACGGACGACGGGGCGGAAACGGACCTCGACCTCGGGAATTACGAACGCTTCACGGGCGTGGCCACGCGCCAAAGCGACAACGCGACGACAGGCCGCATTTATTCGACCGTCATTGCACGGGAACGTCGCGGCGATTACCTCGGCGCCACGGTCCAGGTGATTCCGCACATCACCGACGCCATCAAAGAATTTATTCAGGCCGATCTGCACGGTGAAGATTTTTGTTTATGCGAGATTGGCGGCACCGTCGGCGATATCGAAAGCCTTCCGTTTCTGGAAGCCATTCGGCAAATGGGAAACGAACTGGGCCGCGAGCGCTGCCTGTTCATTCACCTGACCCTGTTGCCGTACATTCCCTCGGCGGGGGAGCTCAAGACCAAGCCGACGCAACACTCGGTCAAAGAACTGCTCAGCGTCGGAATCCAGCCGGATATTCTCCTCTGCCGCACGGACAGGCCCATTCCGGAAACCGAGCGGCGTAAAATCGGCCTGTTCTGCAATGTCCCGCAAGAGCGTGTGATCGCAGCGCTTGACGTGGACACCCTGCACGTCGTGCCGATCAACTACCACGCGCAAGGCTTTGACGATCAGGTCTTGCACCATTTTGGTCTGAAGCGCCCTTCCCCGCCCGATTTGACGCGTTGGGCCGAGATTGTTGCGCGGGTGCGAGAACCCGAAGGCGAGGTCACGATTGCCGTCGTGGGCAAGTACACCAACCTTTTGGACAGTTACAAATCCCTGGGTGAGGCGTTGAATCATGGCGGCCTTGCCAACCGGGTGCGCGTGAAGGTGAAATGGGTGGACGCCTCGCTGTTTGAGACCCGCGACGTGACAGAACACCTGGAGGACGTGCACGGTATTCTCGTTCCCGGAGGCTTCGGGGAACGTGGCAGCGAAGGCAAAATCAAAGCCGCGCGATTCGCGCGGGAACGCCGTATCCCCTATTTCGGAATCTGTTTTGGCCTTCAGATGGCGGTCATTGAGGCCGCACGCAACCTCGCGGGCCTGCCGGAGGCCTCCTCCACCGAATTTGGCCCGACCACGGCCCCCGTCGTAGGCCTGATGACGGAATGGATCAAAGGCAATCAACTGGAAATTCGGAAAGCCTCGGGCGACCTCGGCGGCACCATGCGCTTGGGGGCTTACCCCTGCCACCTCCGCTCGGGCACCAAGGTCCACGCGATTTACGGACACGACACGATCAGCGAACGTCACCGTCATCGGTATGAAGTCAACACAACCTACCGCGAAATTCTTGAGAAAACAGGCTTTGTGTTTTGTGGGCTTTCACCGGATGGGCTTTTGCCCGAGATTCTGGAGCGCGAGGATCATCCGTGGTTCATCGGCGTGCAGTTCCATCCCGAACTGCGGTCTCGGCCCCTTGATCCTCATCCTCTTTTCTGTTCCTTTATTAAGGCCGCTTTGCACCAAAGTCGCCTAGTCTGATTCCTATTCTAGGAGGTTGGCATGTTCACATCCCTTCTGGCCGTGGTCGTCTTCAGTTGGGTTCTTTGCCTGCCGTCCTTGTGGGTCGCCTCTCGGCGGGGTTCGTGGTTTCTGTGGGACACGGGAACCCTCCTCCTCCCCTTTGGGGTGTGGTGGCTCTTTGGACAAGCGGCCAGTTACACGCGTGGACCCATCACGTTGGAGATTGACTTGTTGATGGTGGCCCTGCTGGTCCCCATCGCCCTGTTTATACGTGTCTTCATCATTGATCCCCTCTTCAACCAGCCGCTGGAGGCGGCCAGAGTTGTTTTCACCTTGGCTCTGACATCGCCGCTTCTGGCCCGCATTCTCGTGCCCCACTTAGGAATCTAACGATCAGACGATCGTCAGTCCCTTCGCCCGAAAAATCGCCCGTACACGCTCGGTCTGTTCAGGCGTTGGCGGCGGTGTGGAGGTCAGCGTGTACGTCAGTCCCAAGTCTTTCCATTTAGGTTCGCCCATTTTGTGAAATGGCAAAACCTCAATGCGTTCCACCGACGGCAAGTGCGCAAGGAACGTGGCCAGACGCTCAAACGTCGGCTCATCGTCCGTCAGCCCCGGCACAAGGACGCAGCGAATCCACATCGGCTTGTGCAAACGCCCCAGACGTTCAGCAAACGCGATCGTCGGCGAGAGGTCCACGCCCGTCACACGAAGGTACGTGTCAGGGTCGAAGGATTTGATGTCCAACAGGACAAGATCCGTTGCATTCAACAACGCCGCGTCCGCCCGTTCACCTAAGAAACCCGACGTGTCCAAAGCCGTTGAAAGCCCCAGGCCCTTGGCCTCCTGCAAAAGGGCGGTGGCGAAGGCAGGCTGAGCCAACGGCTCCCCACCGCTGAGCGTCACACCCCCACCCGTGCGGAGAAGGAAATCGCGGTAGTGAGCCATCTCGGTGATCAAGGTGGACGCGCGGGTCAGCTTCCCCTGTTTTTTGCGACGCGTGTCCGGGTTGTGACAGTAAAGGCACCGCAGCGGGCACCCCGACAAAAACACAACGTACCGCAGCCCTGGCCCGTCCACGGTCCCGGCGGTTTCGATGGAATGGACATAGCCTTCGATGTCATCCTCGGGCATGGAACGCGACACCTCCTGCAGGGGGTCTTTTCCCCATCCCCGTCATCAACTCTGTTGATGGGGGGAAAATCGTCCTTGCGAGGCGGGCGATCGTCTCGCAATCGGTTCTCGTAACCGTTGTCATCCCGGTCCCCGTCCGTTCCTACCCGCAACGCCTGAAGAGTGGTCAGGGCCTCACGCGCCCGTAGATCATTCAAAGCGAAGCGAGCCTCCCCACCTTACGCAGGAAAGTGTGTCATGAAATCATCCTTGCTTTCTTCTGTCTACAATGTGATTCGGCCCCGATGTTCGCCCGATGTTCGATTGCCTGCCAAGCCATTCACGCGCAACGGCCTCAAACGTGTTGGTGGTTTCTTGGACGTTCCCTTCTTTTTTGGCCTTGCGGCTCGCGGAAGGATCAACGCCCTCAGCGAGGAGGTCCCGCGCCTTATCGCGGCGATCGTTGGCTTCCTTGAGACTGACCTGGGGATAAACGCCCAGCGAGAGAGACTTTTCTTTGCCGTCAAAGCGGTATTTCAGCCGCCACCATTTCTGCCCCTTGGGGGTAACAAGCAGGAAAAGGCCCTTCTCGCCGGACATTTTGTAGGACTTGGCCTTGGGTTTGGCGGTTTGAATCGTCAGGTGGGACAGCGTCATGGGGGTAACTCCCGAGGTTCCGGAGCAGGGTTGTTACCCCACGCCCTGTACCGTTACCCCCAAAGTTACCCCCACGCGGTACCGGCTCGCAAGGAACAATCCCGAACATCCGCGAACCGAAGGTGGCGGTTTTGTTGATGTTTGCGAGGTTTGGGTGAACGGTGCCGAACGTCGGCAAATCGGGCCAAGGTCTATCGAACAAAATGCGCAACCCTTTGAAAAACAATCCCTATCATCAATTTCCCAAAAAGACCTGCCCCTAAAGTTGCCCCCATGTGTGTTTAACGGGACTACAGCTTGATGCCAAAGCGTAGTACCATGCCTGCGAGCGACCTTTCCACATGGGCGTCATGTTGGGCCACAAGACGGTTGAAAGTGCGTTGGTGCATGCCCTTCGGCTTCCAGCCGTTCCCGTTGAGAATGCCGGGTTCCCACTTCAGCTTGTCGCGTAGGCGGTCGGCTCGCCGTGCGGCTCGGTCATCCCAGGTTTCGCGCTGGCTTGGGTAGGCCAGTCGGTAGCAGCGACGGCAAGCAAAGATACCGCCTCCGTAGAGGATCGCGACCCGGCGGCCGCATCCCCGTGCAGGACAGAGGAACCAAGGACGTCGCCCGCCCAAACGGCAGGAGGTCCAATCAAGTGCGACGGGATAATCCTCGTCCTTCCATTCAACGTCGCCTGGGCTTCGGTGGCGGTAGATTAAACGCACATAACCCTCTTCGACGCCTACGCGAATCCAGGCCATCACCTCGCCGTCACAACTCCATTGCCAGCTGAAGACGCGGTCCGGCACAAGAAGTCCATCCCGTTGCCAGCGCCGCACATCAAGAGCCCGGTAGTCATTGGTTGCGTCGTGTGCGCCGTAATGTCGACCTTGCCCGCTGCCGTATCCGCCCATTTTGGCCCTCCGTTTTTTCCGAAATCATTTGGCAAATCACGCTGTTATCCCTCGCCTGAAGGCACCTGCCGGAGGTCATCTTCCCCTGTGACAGCTTCTGCCTTGGGGCTGGAAGAAACCGGCAAAACCGGCAAAACCGATTCCACCCGCCACTTCTCTGCCGAGCTGTTTCCGCTCGCACGGACAAAGCGCAGACCGTTCACCATGCATCCGGTATGGTGCTTGATCCACCATCCCAAGCGGCGGCGGTTGATCTCGCCACGTTCGCTGGCAATGTCATTCAGCACTTCGTTTAAATCATTGTTAGTGGTGGGGTTCATGGTTGCCCGATGAATGGCCTCTCGAATGCGGGTAGGCTGGTCCGCAAACGCCTCCCACCAAGAAATGAGCAGCCGTGCCAAAGTCTCGCGGTCGGGGTCTTCTGCCATGGCCTCAAAGACCGAGGCGGTCGGGTCGGCACAGCCGAGCCACAGCAGCGGTTGGCGGCACAGGTCGGACCATTCGCCATAGCCTGCCAGGGCTTTGCAGACGCTCTTGGGCCTGTCCGCAACAATCCAGGCCCGCACGAGGGTCAACGCCGCCGAAACGTAGCGTCCCCGTTCTCGCAGCAGCTCGCGCACCAGGTCGGGCCGCTTGAAAGTGCGTGCCGCCGGGACCTCCAGACTGGGGTCGAGGCGGATGGTCAGGCAACGCCGTGTCATGTCCTTCACAGGGCCGACGTTGTTGCCGCTTGATAAAAACAGGGCGCGGGTGCTGACGGTCGCGGTCTTCGAGACGCCCAGGATGCGTCCTTCAAGGAATCCTGAGGTGAGCGTGGTGCAGAGACTTTTGTGGGCCATCAGATCACCGTTGAGGTTATCAAACTCAATCACCGCTGGAGCCCGTAGCAATTCGGCAAGCAGAAGTTTCCGGCATTCTTCATCGTCGGCGGGGAAAGTCGTCGGAGCACTGCGTTGGGGGGTGGCAAAGGCTGTGATCAATTCGCACAAGTAGGATTTGCCGGAACCGACCACGTGGGCCCGCGCATGAAACATGGGCGCAAGGGCGAGGCTGGGACGTAGAGCCGCCGTCAACAGGGCTGCCAAGGCGGCCGCGCGGTCAGATTCTGCGGCAAAACTGAACTCCCCCAAGAGATCGTTCAGCAGCGCAAGCGCGGCTTCGGCCTCAGCACGGCTCGGTTTTTCAGGGACAGAAAACGCGTGTTCGGCGAACACACCAAACATGCCTGTGGCTTGGTCATAGCCTGCTGTCTGCATCAGGCTCCCATCCGCTCGCAGGTAAGGTTGGCGTGCCAGTCCGTTAAGCACGGGCAAGTGTGCGTAACTGGTGGCGTCGTGCAGCACGACCGCATGACGAGCGGGCGGATCTGTGCGCACCCACGCTTGGGATCGTGCGTCAAAGCGCTCCCATGTTGCTGCACCCGCCAACGCTCGGACCAAGGCAGGCTGCGAAACTTCCTGCACGCGGGTTTCAAGCGTGCCAGGATCGGTCACAACGGTGACGATCAGGCTGCCGCGCTGGTAGTGCCGACAGGACTGGGCCAATTCGCGCTCAGCGGCGTCCACAACACGATGAATTTCCCCCGCCATGATGCGGATGGTGGGCTTCATGCGCGCCGCACCTACCTCAATGTCGAGCACGCGAAGCAGGTCGCGGATGTGCCGTTCGGCGCAATGCCCATGCAGGCATTTGAAGCCGCCCAGAGGCCAATGGTCCTCCGGCTCAAAGTAGGCTGTGCCGCTGTCCGTCCCGTCGGTGTGCTCCTCGGACCAAGGGCAGGTGATGTCGTGTTTGCCGTCACCCAGAGGGGATTTGTACAACCCGCGATGATGCAGAGCGGCAAGGACAGCGTTTTCCGTTGGTCGAGGAATCCAGATCGGGTCGCCATCCACCGGGGACGTTCCTGTCCCTCGGGTGTCCCGACGCTCGGGCCGTTTTGTCGGGGCGATTTCCAGCTGAAGCCCATCCACCAGTTCTTGCACGGCATAGCGCCGCTTGGGCTCCCATTCCTCCATTTGGCAACGGAAAGGCGGTGTGTGTTTTCCGTTCACCGCCACCGGCAAACGCGCAAGCCGCGCACGAGGCCCGTTGGCCCCGGGGTCGCATAGCCCGGCATTCACAATCGCTTGCATCAACCGGTCAGCGGCGTTGCCGTCTGTAAGAGGTTCCTTGAGCAGGTACCCGGCCTGGTAGTTTCCGGGCGAGGTTTCAAGGAGCCAGCTTGGCTGTAACGTCAGCCTATCCTTCGCCACCTTGCTTCCAATATCGTCCAGCATCACGGCATAAAGCGCATGGAAACGCGCCTTTTGCCGTCGGTACTGCCCCGCCTCGTCCGGGCGAAACACCGCTAGGCTGAAATAATTGTTGGCGGTGGGAGGGAGAAGCTGGTCCGTTGTGCCCTCTTCGGACCAGGCGCGTCCGAACCATGCCCCTTTGGGGATGTTGGTCGGATTGCCGGCGAAGCTCACCAGAACCGGCCGCACATCCCCCAACCCCTCCCCAAACACCGTGCGCAGAAACTCCCCGTTGCTCACGGTGTCGGTTTTGCCGGTTTCGGAGGTTTTGTCGGGTGGGGCATCGGAATCTGTCACGCGCGTCATGACCGGCCCTCCACTTTGGACGAGGACGGACGACGAGCCTGAATGCGTTGGGTCAGCCAGGCGTCCACTTCCTCTTCGACCCATCCAACGGCTCGGCCGCCAAGTGAGATGGGCCTGGGGAAAGTGCCCGTGGCGATGCGCAGGTAGAGGGTGCTGCGAGAAAGTCCCGTGCGGGCCTTGACGTTGGGAAGTCTGAGGATTGTCGTAACCATGTCGGCGCCTCCTTGGGCGTTGTTGAACATGGTTAGGGATTAAAGGGGCGGCACAGGGGTTCCGTGCAATATTCCGCCCTAAAGAGCTCAGAAAAGCTCGACTTTTAGGGCTTAGGGCGGAACCCCTCACGGGATGCTCGCGCGATTTTGTTCAAACGACTGATTTGTTTTCGTCTTCCAAAAGCGCTCTGATCCGACGTTCCGTACGGCCTTCGCGTAGGGCCAATGTCTTGGTGGGCGCACGATTACCTTTAGCTATTTCCTCATTGTGTTCACGCCTAAGCCTCTGCCGCCGTTCTTGCGCCGATTCCCGATCCCCACCGCCAGAAGCTGGGTTATCCACGCAATGCGTCAACTTTTTTTGATCCATCCAGAAAGAGCCTTTTTCAAATCCCAACACTTCCGTAAGCCTGACCGTGTGCCCTGCCAGAGACAAAAGAAATTCGTCCTCGGCCATCAGCACCACGTGGCTAGCGTGTTTCTTGCCTTTGAGGTTGCCAATCTCCCAGCGACCTGGCGCATCCCTCCGGGCAACAGGCTGATGAATCCCCAACATAGCTGTCAGCAAGGCGGCCAGCGCATCACCGGACGTCTGCCACCGATCAAGACTCGCCAAAGGAATCGGCACGCGGTTGGTATCACTGCGGAGATCACACACGATGAACGCCATCGAAGCGCCGGGCAGAACGTGCACCGGCCTCACACACTGCTCTTCACAACCGGGGCATGGGATGCTTGCGCCGGGATGTGCTTTTTTCAGCAATCCTTTGGCCTTGAAAGCGTCAACAACCGTTCTGTCCCAATCCTGCAGGCCCTCTTGGCCGATCACAGCAACCGCGCCTGGACGAGCCGCCAGAACAGCAAGCCAAGCCTCAAGGGTTTCCTCCGGCGTCATGCGTCAGAGGGGGCCGATTCCGGCTGCTTGGGTTCAATCCCCGAGCATTGCAGCATATCCCGCAGCTTCAGCCCGATGTCGTCATACTTGAGCGAGCATGAATTGGGGTACGTGAGCCGGATGGGGAAAGTCTTGGGCGGCTTGTCCACACGAAGGGCCACGCAGGCCACCAGCTCCACCTGCGTGACATGGTAATTGTAAAGGCGAAACTCGGGGGATTTTTTGACCTGATCCAACAGATCGTAAATCGCTTCGGCATTCTCTTCGGTGTCAGCCTCCAGCGTCAGACGCTCGCCCTGTTTGATCCGCGACGAAAGGCGGAGTTTTTTGACGGCCACCCGTTGAATGCCGCTGTCCACGGGGTAGCTAAAACGGAAGCTCCTTTTGCGCAATGGCTCCAGGTCATAGACGCGCGTGTCGCGGGAATCGGGAAGCAGCTCCTCCACGTTCAAAATGGACAAGGCGAACATCGCCTGCAAAGGTCCAACGGCCTTAGAAGAGCCGCGAAAACTCAGGTCCAAAGACCCTTCTTTTTGCGCATAGACGTACACAATCTCAAACGCTGGGTTATGCGGGCGGCGGGCGCATTCACCGTTGACCCATTCGATACCTTGTTGCGCGTGGTCCTCGGGGTAGCAGAAGAAATAGTCCCTTTCGCCGCGCCGATACGCCTCAACCACGCAGTTCTGTCCGCGCCCTTCCGTGTGATGGAAATAGGTGCTGATTTGATGGGCCAAATCCTTCCGGCTCTTTGGGTCCGTACGCGCGTGCTTCTGAGGGATGTTGTTGCGTTTTCGCCAAAACCCCAGCGTGTCCGCGTGGCAGAAAAGACATGCCCCTTGCCAAAACGCGGGATGATCCAGAAACGTCACCATGGCTCGTTCAAAATGGCCGGGCAGGGCCGAGAGTTTCTCCACAAGGGCACTCAGGGCTTCAGGCGATTCACGCAATTGCCATTCGGCTTCGTCCAGAATGGCGATAACCCCCTTCTCGCAGCACAGCGCGAAAATCTCGTGCAGTTCGGCATCCATCGCGTTGCGTTGTGTGTCCGGCAATTTCAACCAAGCCGCGAACAGTTTGTCCGGCTTCTTCTTCGGCAGTGCCGCGAAGTCAACGTCCTTAAGAACATCCTTGGTCTGAAAATACCGCCCTAAAAGCTCGTTCGGCATCTGCCGAAAGAAATGCTTTGTGGCGTAGTGGCGGGTCATGGCACCAAGCCCCATCGAGACGTAACGAGAACGGTCCGGAGCTTAGCCGACAAGACGGGACGTGGTAAAGGCGACGGTGCTTGAAGAGAAGGCTTACAGGCGGCTCAAAAGAATTTCCCCCACCGGTTGCCCGATGGGGGATGATCCTTCCGGAGAAACCTTTCGGTAACTCCGTTACCGTGGCTTCCCCACCGATTTGCCATAGCCAATGGGCCAGAATTGCAGCATAAAGTCAAGGGCCGGAACAACAGGGGCAACAGGGAGGACACTATGACAGATGAGCGTTTGGTTTTTGGCCTTGACCTTGGCATTGCCTCATGCGGTTGGGCTGTTCTGCGGCAACCGACGCACGCGGGTGAAGCCTCGGTGATTGAGGGCCTGGGAAGCTGGTGTTTCGACGCGCCGGAAAACCCCAAAGATCGCACCCCCAAGAATCAGGAGCGGCGAGGCTTTCGGCTTCTTCGCCGTGTTCTCCGCCGTCGTTGCCAGCGCATGGCAGACATTCGAGGCCTCTTTCACGCAAACGGCCTTCTCCCTTCGGCGGAGGCCCAGGCTCTCCATCATCCGCTGGATCATCGCGCCCCTCCCCATCCTTTCAAGAAGCCGTCCATTAATCCTTGGGACGTGCGGGGACGGGGTCTGGATGAAGCGTTGAGACCCCTGGAGTTCGCGGTTGCCCTGGGGCATATCGCCAAGCACCGAGGATTCAAATCGTCTGCCAAACGCAAGACGGAGAGTCCGGACGACAAAAAGATGTTGTCCGCGCTGAAAATCACGCAGGAAAAGCAAGCCCCGTATCGTACCGTCGGTGAAATGTTTGCCTGTGATCCCGATTTTCAGGACCGCAAACGCAACCGCGAGAAACGCTACGACCGCACCGTTGGTCGTGAAGACCTGACGAAGGAAGTGACGGCTCTGTTCGCTGCACAACGTCGGTTTGGACAAGCATTCGCTTCGCCGGAGTTGGAAAAGGCGTTCACGGATATCGCGTTTTACCAAAGGCCCCTGCAAGATAGCGAGCGTTTGGTAGGCCTCTGTCCCTTTGAACCCACTGAGAAAAGAGCCGCCAAACGATCCCCCTCGTTCGAAAAGTTTCGCCTTCTTCAACGTCTCGTGAATCTGCGGGTCAAGACGGCAACCGGGGAACGCGCCCTGACCCCGGAGGAAATCGCACGAGCCACTGCTGATTTAGGGAGCGTTGCCAAACTTACCGTTAAGGCTGTTCGCAAAAAAATAGGGCTGTCCGAGGACGAGCCCTTTGTAGGCATTCCCCAAGATAAGCCTGACCAGGAACGAGATATTGCTGCTGGCAAAGGCGAGGCCATGGGGGGAACCAAGGCTCTTAAAAATGCTCTGGGCGAAGATTTATGGCAGAAGATGCTTCAGCATCCCGATCAACTCGATGCTATGGCCCGTGCGTTCACCTTCTTTGAATCGTCCGCGAGCATCGCAAAAGAGTTGCGTACGATTCCCCTGGAAGCAGGGATCCTCGAAAAACTCCTTGCTGCTCTTGAAGACGGCAAATTAACCGACCCCTTCAAAGGCGCGGGGCATATTTCTGCCAAAGCGTGTCGCAACCTTGTGCCCTACCTGGAGCAAGGTTTGCGCTACGATGAGGCGTGCGCCCACGCTGGGTACAACCACGCTGCTTCCACGTTATCGCAAAGCGAGCATGTGACGACCAAGGCCCAGTTTACGGCCCTGGTCGCGGACGTGACCGCCAGCATTGCGAATCCCGTGGCCCGCAAGGCGTTGACCGAAGGGCTTAAACAACTGTGGGCCCTCCGCAACCGCTATGGCTTGCCCGGCGCCGTTCATATCGAGATGGCTCGTGATGTCGGCAACAGCGCCGAAAAACGCGGTGAGCTGGACAGAAAGAACAAGGAAACCCAGGCCAAGCGCGAGAAAGAACGCGGCGAAGCCCAGGAGCTTTTGGGGATTGCAAACAGAGAGGACGTTAACGGTGACACGTTGCTGCGCTACCGCCTCTGGAAGGAACAAAATGGACGATGCCCCTATACGGATCAGGAAATTCACCCCGATCAAATCGCGGCCACCGACAACAGCGTCCAGGTGGATCATATCTTGCCCTGGTCCCGCTTTGGCGATGACAGTTTCAACAACAAGGTTTTGTGCCTGGCGAAGGCCAACCAAGACAAAGGGGGACAAACGCCCTACGAATGGTTCAGCCGTGCAAAATCCCCCGAGGATTGGCTGCTCTTTGCCCAACGCATCGAGACCAACAAAAACCTTCGCGGGTTCAAGAAGCGCAACTGCCTTCTGAAAAACGCCGACGAGGTAGCGCAGAAGTTCAGAAGCCGCAACCTCAACGACACACGTTACGCAACGCGCCTTCTCGCGGAGGCGGTCAAGCTGTTCTATCCCGTCGGGGAGCGGCAGGAAAAAGGCGGCCATCGGCGTGTGTTCACGCGGCCCGGAGCCCTCACGGCCACGTTGCGGCATGCGTGGGGCCTCGAATCACTCAAGAAGGTCAACGGTGAGCGCGTGGAGGATTCTCGGCACCATGCGATCGATGCACTCACCGTGGCAGCGGTGGGTGAAGGCGAAGTGCAACGGTTGACCCAATCCTTCCAACAGTGGGAACAAAAAGGTCTGGGTCGCCCTCTGCGCCACGTCACGCCGCCTTGGCCCACGTTCAGGGACGATGTGCTGAAGGCCTATGACTCGGTCTTTGTCGCCCGGCCCGAGCGTCGGCGTGCGCGGGGCGCAGGGCACAAGGAGACGATTCGACAAGTGTGGGATTCGGATCAAGGCCCCGTGGTCTCGGAACGCAAAGACATCAACGAGTTGACGGCTAAGAATCTGGACCAAATCAAAGATCCCGAACGCAACGCGGCCATCATCGAATCCCTGAAGGCGTGGATCGAAAAAGGTAAACCTGCCGATGCTCTCCCGCGTTCACCGCAGGGGGACGTGATCACCAAAGTCCGCTGCGTGACAACGGACAAGCCCGGGATCAGCGTTCGAGGCGGCACTGCCGCACGCGGCGAAATGGTCCGCGTGGATGTGTTCAGCCAGGCCGACAAGAAGGACCGAATCAAATGGTTTTTAGTGCCGATTTACCCGCATCAACTTATTGAAAAGGACAGTTTACCTCCGAACAAGGCCGTTGTTGCCCATAAGGACGAGCGGGACTGGACGGACATCGGCCCCGAGCACACGTTTTGCTTCAGCCTCTACGACCGCAGTTATGTGAGAACCGTTGATGCAAAAGGAAAACATGTTGAAGGTTATCTTGCGGGAGGTGTGGATCGTGATAATGGAAAGATCAGGCTGTTCTCCAACAAGAGCTCGTCCCTCTCTGAAAGGGTGAGTACAAAGACTTTATTAAGCATTAGAAAGTACACTGTGGACCGTTTCGGCCAATGTGCCGAAGTGAAACGCGAGGTCCGCACATGGCATGGCGAGGTCTGCACATTGCCCAAGCCGCCCGATTAAGTCTTCGGGACCGCCAAATCGTCGTGGCGCAGGAGGATGGCGAGTCCTCCTTTGCGCTCGAAGATGTGGCATGGGTGGTTCTGGATACCGTCCACGTCAGCATCACGGGCTCGTTGCTGTCCGCTTTGGCCGAAAGCGGTGTCACGCTGATCGTGCCGGATTCGCGGCATCATCCAGCGGGTCTCTTGCTTTCCTTTCATCAGCATCACGCTCAGACGTACGTGGCTCACCTGCAAAGGGACCTGGGGTTGCCGCTTCAAAAACGTCTTTGGCAAACGTTGGTGGTCGCCAAAATCCGTAACCAAGCCGCCGTGTTGCAAGCCCTGAATCGTGCCAACGCCAAGGCCCTGTTCGCCATGGCCCGGCGCGTCGGCTCGGGTGATCCCGACAACCTGGAAGCGCAAGCCGCCCAGGCTTACTGGCCCTCGCTTTTCCAGGGCTTCACGCGCAGCAACGACCGCGACCGCCGCAACGCCTTGCTGAATTACGGGTATGCCGTTATGCGGGCCACGTTGGCGCGGGCCTGCGTGGCCTCGGGCCTTTTGCCTGTTTTTGGCGTTCATCACGACTCGCAATCCAACGCTTTTAACCTGGTGGACGACCTGATCGAGCCGTTTCGGCCTTTTGTGGACCGTCTGGCCCAGGGTCGTGCTGACGCCTTTCCCGAAGGAGAATTGACGGTTGACGACCGACGCCACATGGCAACTGTTTTGGGGCGCGAGGTCCTGATGGACCAAGACCACATGACCATTCTTGTCGCAACCGAGGCGGTGGCAACGTCCACGGTCAGGGTCCTGGAACAGGGCGACGCAACCCTTTTGCAAACGCCCGCGTGGCCCCCCGAAAACCCGGTGACGCGATGAACGAGGAGGATGTCCGATTCATGTGGCTCTTTGTCTTCTTTGATCTTCCGGTAGGCAGCAAAGAGCAGCGTCGGCGAGCCACGCGCTTTCGCGGGGCGCTGAAAGACGACGGCTTTATGATGCTGCAATTTTCGGTTTACGCACGCGTGTGCCGAGGGCAAGATGCGGTTGAAAAACACCTGCGGCGTGTTCGAGGAACCCTTCCTTCGGAAGGGAGTATCCGGGCGTTGCAGGTCACGGACCGGCAATATGGACACATGGAACTTATGCTCGGAATGGCCCCAAAAACCGAGCGATTCGGGGCGGATCAGATGGTTTTGCTGTGATTTCGGCGCACAAGAAAGCGCGAAAATCACAGCAATTCCAAGCTGTTACAAGCAAGGGAACCTACCATGGGCAAATCGGTAGGGAAACCACGGCCTCCAGTCCATCACCCAGGCGTCTAAGTTTAACCTACCATGGGCAAATCGGTAGGGAAACCACGGCGTCCTTTTGCGGGTACTCGTGGAGGACAACAACCTACCATGGGCAAATCGGTAGGGAAACCACGGCACACCAACCATTTTTGCGACGGCCTTCACGAACCTACCATGGGCAAATCGGTAGGGAAACCACGGCTCCGAGGGGGGAAAAGGAAAACGGGACGGGAACCTACCATGGGCAAATCGGTAGGGAAACCACGGCGCTTTGAAGCACTCATGGTAGGACCTCTTCAACCTACCATGGGCAAATCGGTAGGGAAACCACGGCACATTTTACAACGGAGCCTCGGGACAATCGAACCTACCATGGGCAAATCGGTAGGGAAACCACGGCACATCGCCACTCAGCCGACGGGCGTAGCAGAACCTCCCATGGGCAAATCGGTAGGGAAACCACGGCAACGGGCGCGACGGGCTGCTGTGGACCAAAAACCTACCATGGGCAAATCGGTAGGGAAACCACGGCCGCCCTGAACCGCCGCGCGATTGACCTCTTAACCTACCATGGGCAAATCGGTAGGGAAACCACGGCCTATGCACAAAAGCTGCAAGCAAACGCTCCGAACCTACCATGGGCAAATCGGTAGGGAAACCACGGCGTAGTGACCATTCACGTCTTTATCATCCGTAACCTACCATGGGCAAATCGGTAGGGAAACCACGGCTCTTCAGCCGATGCTTGAGGAAAACGGAGGAACCTACCATGGGCAAATCGGTAGGGAAACCACGGCGGAACGGCGGCGTGGGCGGAACAACGACGTAACCTACCATGGGCAAATCGGTAGGGAAACCACGGCGGTCCCAGACTCGCGCAGAGGCGCCTGTGTAACCTACCATGGGCAAATCGGTAGGGAAACCACGGCGGGACGGGCGCGTTCATGCTGCACCGCCTTAACCTACCATGGGCAAATCGGTAGGGAAACCACGGCGTGAGGCGCACACTCTTCGCCACAGAGGATAACCTACCATGGGCAAATCGGTAGGGAAACCACGGCCCTACCATTTCATCCCCCTTCACCCTACCAAACCTACCATGGGCAAATCGGTAGGGAAACCACGGCGCTTTGGTCTTCAAGGCAAACAGGTTTGTTAAGGAAACATACCTTTTTTATGCGCGAGGTTGAGGTCTTGAACACGGCTTTTCGAGACAACGCACGGTGGATTTGAACAGAAAACGCTCCCGCCATTTTCACCACCATCAAACAGGCCATGTGCAACTGTTGACGATCCGCTTCGGCTTCGTAAGCCTCCGGTGCTCTTGTTTCTTCATTCACCCGTTGACTCTGCGGCCATAAGCCGTACGCGCCGCTGGCGTGTTCTCTTGCCCTGAGCCCTCCAGCCACGCAAAGTACTCGTCCGCGCGTACCGTCACGAGGGATGAACCTGTTTTTTCCGCCACGCGCTGCATGATTCGCGTGTGAAACGCCGCACTCCATTCGTCCCCCGTGATTCGTTTTAGGTCCTCATCGTTTTCGTACACGGCCAGGGCCATCGGCTGTCCGCCCATACCGAGGTTGGACATCACGGCAAGGGCACGGTCAGCGTAAGCCTCGGCGAGGGCCGCCAGCACCCCGTCAGGAACCTGGCGGCCAGCCACCCAATACCGCACAGTGCGGTCGTTCACGCCTAGGTGGCGAGATAATTCACTTTGCCAGCGAGGGCCGTAGATGGCTGTGGCGGCAATGGCAAGGTCTCGATTCATCATTTCCCCCTCAACACCTTATTCCAACCCCTTCTAAGGCTTCCGCTTCATGCCTCGTTTTCTCGTGCCTACCACAGTCGAATCGGTCGGGAAACCAGGACCATTCCAATAGGCTCGTGATCGTCACCAGCATCCCATCATGAAGCTCTCTTGGGCAGCGCCACAATCTCGGCCCCCCTTTTCATCTTATCCAGATAATCCGCCCACTGCTGCATCATGGCGCGGCGTTGGGGGAGGAATTTGGTGCGGTTGTAAGCGGTGCCAAGGGCATCGGGCACGCGGTGGGCCAGCTGGTGCTCAATCACCTCCGGTTGAATCCCCAGTTCCTGATGCAGGATCGTCCGAGCCATGGCACGAAAGCCGTGCCCGGTGATCTCTGTCTTGGTGTCATAGCCCATGCGCTTCAGAGCCGCGTTGATGGCGGCGTCGCTCATGGGTTTCAGGGGATCACGCCCTGGGAAAACATACGTCCGGTTGCCCGTCAGAGGGCGCAGGTCCTCCAGGATCGCGACGACCTGATCGGCCAGGGGAACAAGGTGCTCGGTTTTGGTTTTGCTGACCGTGTAGCGCCACTCGCGTTTGACCAAGTTGAAGTGTTCCCACTTCGCGTGGCGCAGCTCGCCCGGCCGCACAAAGAGAAGCGGCGCAAGCCTCAAGGCACTTTGGACAACAAGCGTTCCTCGAAACCCGTCAATCGCGCGCAGCAAAGCCCCCACGTCGTCGGGGTCAACGATCGCCGCGAAATGCCGGTGCTGGACCGGGGCCAACGCGCCGCGAAGGTCCCCCGCCGGGTTACGTTCGCAACGTCCGGTGGCAATCCCATAACGAAAAACCTGGCCGCAATTTTGTTGTGCACGGTGGGAGGTATCCACCGCACCCCGTGTTTCGATGCGGCGCAGGACCGCAAGCAATTCTGGAGCCGTGATCTCCGCAAGGGGTCTGGAACCAATCCAGGGGAAGACGTCTTTTTCGAGCCTTTGAAGAATCTTGTTGGCATGTGATGGGGCCCAGCGGGGGGTGTACTTGGCCACCCACTCACGAGCGACGATCTCAAAACTGTGTTCGGAGAGCGCGATCTCGGCCGTTTTCTGAATTTTGCGGTATGCGCTGGGGTCAATGCCACCGGCAAGCCGCTTGCGGGCCTCGTCGCGGCGTTCGCGGGCGTCTTTCAGGCTGACGTCGGGATAGACCCCCAGGGACAACCGCTTTTCTTTGCCGTCAAAGCGATATTTCAGCCGCCACCACTTCCCCCCGGTCGGAGAAACCTCCAGGTACAGCCCCCGGTCGTCAAAAAGTTTGGCCGTTTTCCCGGTGGGCTTGGCCTGGCGAATCGCGGTGTTCGTGAGCGGCATGGGGGCAACTCTTTAGCGGCATGATCCACTTGCCCCCAAAGTTGCCCCCACGGGGGGCCGGATGTCAACGGATGCCCTGGACGCTCTTGGGACGAAAACCCCATGGAAAACGGCCGTTTTTGCCGTTTTCCTGGATGTCTTGAGATATGTTCGGAAGTGTAAATGGTGGAGCCAAGGGGGATCGAACCCCTGACCTCGACAATGCCATTGTCGCGCTCTCCCAGCTGAGCTATGGCCCCACGGTCGCGGAAAAGGACGGTCACCTTGTCCGATACTGCTCCAAAACACAAGGGGCCAGCTGACACGGCCAACTGACACGGCTCTTGAGAAAGGAGTCGTCTCTGGCCTAGACTAAGTGGGGGGGGAAGAGGGATTCGGAGATTTTGACAACCACGGGCGTCGGTACCGTTTAGGGCGCACGAATCGGATGGAGTTTGGCACCATGGTGGATGTAAAACCTTCGTGTTCCGTATGGATGGGATGGGCCCAGGTGGTGATTGATCAGTTCACCACGGCCGTAGACGTTTACACCAAACCACCCTACCTCGATGATTCTGATCTTGCATCGCATGAGCAGCGGCAAAAGAAGGCCACACGCCTGGTCGACATCCTTAGACGTCTTCATGTCTTTCGCGATGAATATGAAGATTTGGCAGGACGTGGGCACCAGGAGGTTGAGCGGGCAAGCGACCGTTTAGTCGAAAGCCTACGCCCCCTTCTGCAAGATGTTCTTGGCCGTTTGCCGGAACTATCCCGAGACATGCAAAAGCTTTTGCATTCGGGGTGGCATTCCAACTGTAATGGTCGCACGGCTCAGATTCTTTTCTGTGGACCTCGGGGCCGCGAGGAAGAAGGAATCGGCAGTGGCTTTCCCGAGCATGGCCGCTTGCCTCAATCCCTTGTTGACCTCTTTGATCAAGAACAAATGGGGGATGTGCGCGGCGCGGGCGACGTGCGCGCACCTCAGACAAGCAGCCGCACGGAGGCCTTGTCACGTTGGCGCTCGCAGGGACTCCGCTCTCTCAGCGGAGCCGGACGGATTGATTAAGGGGGGCGACAGCCTCTCTCTCCCGTTCCCTCTGTTGAAAGCTGAGATTCGAAGCACCTTATATTGATAGGTAACGGAAACATATTCTGCATGTCCGCATGTGCCCCCCTTTATGCCCCCAGGCTGAATTCTTATCCCGCCAAAACCATCGCGCATTCGGCGGGTTTGAGGCGGTAGAGGGCAAAAAGAGTTTCGTTCATCGCGGACTCAGCAGCGGCTATTTCAGATCGCAATGAAGCAACCTTGGCGTCTATCTCTGCAAGCTGTTGCTGCAAAGAGGCGTTTGTTGTAGCGGGGACTTGGCACAGACGCGCCACAAGCCGGTCAATGTTTCCGCGCAGGCTAGGTGTGGTCAAGAGGCTGTGCGCCACGCCATCGCCAAAAGCTGCCCTTGGCTTTCTGTCAGGAAGAGGTTGTCAAGCACAGGAGCCTTGCCAACGTGGAGGGATAACTCGCCCTTTTTCCAAACGACCAACAGTTCGCCGTCAACGCTGAGTGCTTCCTTAAGTCTTTCTTTCAATTCTTTCAGCCGCGCCAGGCGCTCGGTTGTCACGCCACGGCCTTTGAACGCTTCCAGTTCGGGCCACAGAAGGCTTTCTTGGTGTTCCGTCCATTGGCAGGTTTCAAGACGTTTCTTGGCGTCAGCGTACAGGCTGCGCAGATCAGAGTGCATCGATTCAAGTTTTTGAGCAGCCGCAGCGATTTCAGCGCATTGTTGCGGGGTCGCTTGAGGGACGGGCAGAGGGGCGATAAATTGTTTGTTGGCCGACATGAAGTTGTTTTGAAATGGTTTGGAGATTCTTCGCCACACGAAATTAGCAACGGGGCCATTTAAAATGGCGGTAAGAAAATACAAGTCGTCCCTTCGCTTGGGGATAACACCATTCACGTCGACATTATCTGTCGCAAATAAGCCGTCAGCGTCAATGCCACATCCTAATTTTTCAGTTAGGCGTGGGATGAGGAGTTTGGGTAAATGTTGTTTGTTGATATTTTTGGGATAGACGTAACCCCACCAGCCATTGTCTTGATCCATTTTGCCATTCTCTCGTCTACGCAAAACGATCTCGTTATCACAAATATAGCGCCATGCGTTTGGATATTTTTTAAAAATTCTCGTTTTGTAATCAAGCAGGGGGTGTTTTCGTTGTCGAGGGCATAGGGTAACAACAGCCACGTTTCCGTTTCCGGGTGCAGGTAACGCTTGGCTTCTTCACCAGAGACATGGGGGCGCATGATGGAGTCTTCAATCGCCACTTCAGTCTCCACCTGTGTTTGGTAGCGGTTCTCTCCAAGGCGTTTAAGGTGATAAATCTTGTCAGCACTTGTCTGCACCCCAACGACGATTTGTGCCACGTCAGAATCACCCAGTTTTCTACATTTCTTGGCCAGCTTATCAAGCAAAGCCTTCTCGTCCTGCGGAGCAAAAATCCAGACGTCTTCAGTGGGCAGTGTGGCATAGCTGGCCGTGCCATCGGGCGTCGACCAATCAATCCCCCCGACCTGCCCATCGGACGCAAAGGCGAAGCTGATTTTTTCACAGGCGCTTTTGTTATAGAACTGAAGGGCCGTGTAGGTGATGGCTTCGTCGAACACCTGGAAATCACGAAAATCGATCCAGCGTTCCAGATACTTCCCCTGCTGAATCAGTTTGCGCAGGCCTTTCCCGTACGCGTTTTTCAGCCACAAGGACGGGGCGATGTAGCCAAGCCGACCCTGTTCACGCAGCAGCATCAAGCCGCGTTCAACAAAAGGCAGAAATAAATCATAGTTGCCGCTTGCGACCGTGGGGCTCACCTTCCGTAGATTTTGCAGTTTCACATAAGGCGGATTGCCAATCACGCAATCAAACCCGCCACGCTCGAAAATGGTTGGAAAAGCTTTTGGCCAGTCGAAGGCGTTGATGGCGTCACGCTGCTCGGCGTCCCATAAATCTTTCCCCTTCTTGTTGCCGTAAAAATCTGTGCCCACCAGTGCATTGCCTTCAACAATGTTCTGGTCAAGATCGCACAACGGACGGTCGGCGCGGGTGGTATGCAGCCATAAGGCTAAACGGGCGATTTCGATGGAGGCGGGGTTGATATCCACGCCATAGATGTTCTGAGCGAGAATGAAACGTATATCGTTCTCGGCATCACGTTCTGTTTCAGTCAGAACGCCAATTTCGTTTAACACGGCCTTGGCTCTTTGTCGTTCGGCCAAAAGATATTCAAGCGCATGAATGAGAAATGCGCCTGAACCACAGGCCGGGTCCACCACCCGCCAGGTTCCAAGACGTTCAAGATAGGCCAGCAAAGTGTGGTGCAGGGCAAGCCGTGCTTTTTTGTCTTTGGGCTCGGGAATGGGTTCGCTATCGTCCCACCCGGCCTCGTTCCTCAATTCGGCCAAGCGCGTGCCGATGGTTTCTTGGACAACCTGGGCCACCACCCATTCAGGCGTGTAGTACACGCCATCAAGCTTACGCTTGGAAATGACCGTCAACGAAACACGCTGGTCGGCTTCGGCTTTCAGCTTTTCAAGTTCGGTGATGGATTGTTCGAAAATACGACCCAACGTGTAAAGCGTGATGGATTTTTGTCCGCTGGCATGAATGCCAAAATTATAGGTGGCCGCCAGATAGAGAAGCGTTTCTTTTTGCGCGTTTAGAAACGCTACGCTTTCGGCCTGCAGTTTCTCACAGAAAACCTTGTTGGGAAGGCGCAGGCCATCAAGCACTGGATCGGGACGGAACAGGCCACCGTTGAAACGGTTGAGCGTTTTATCTCCAAACCGTCCGCCTGCGTCCATCGCGTCAAACAGCTTTTTCAATTTATCCCAGACCTCTTGGCCTTCGACTATTTTCAGAAATGGGGAGCACAAGGTCAGGACAGTCCAAGTCTCCTCGAGGAGGCGTTAAAAAAAGGTGGTTGGCGGGGTCCGACACAGCCTTGGTCGACACGCGCAAACAACCTTTCTGATCGTTGACTCACAAAGCGTCAAGAACACAGACACGGCAGAAAACAAAGGGTTTGACGGCGGCAAGCTCATTTCCGGCATCAAACGCCACATCGGTGTCGACACCAACGGCCTGCCACATATGATCCATGTGACCACCGCTGATGTGACCGATCGCGCCGGGGCTTTGGCCGCTTTCTCCCTCCCTCACGCCAACCTGACCCGCGTGCAAAACGTGCTCGTTGATGGCGGTTACACGGGAGAGCCTTTCGCCACGGGAGTCCGAGAAACGCTGGGGACCACGGTCAAAGTCGCCAAGCGCAGCGAGCTGCATACGTTCGCCGTCATCCCCAAGCGTTGGGTCGTCGAACGCTCGTTCGGTTGGCTTGAGAAGTGGCGCAGGCTCTGGAAAAACTGCGAACGCAAACTCAACACCAGCCTGCAAATGGTCGTCTTCGCTTTCCTCGCCTTGCTCCTCAGAAGATCATGAGCAGGCTCTAAGCCTGTGCGTTCTAAAACAAACCTTTGGCATTGATTCGGAATGGTGTTGCGCCAATACAGGCGAAACTCGTTCATGTCCGATACAAAACCCCAAAGCGGCTGGAAGCGCTCGTTGCCATAGGATTCACGGGCGGCTTCGCGCAGGTATTCGGCGCATTGCTTCACGGGACTGCGTTTGTCATTCTTGCGTTTCTGCGGAGCATCCAGATTCGAGTGAATGTCCTTAAACTCGCACAGGGCGATAGGAACGGAAGGAATGGTCGGATGGTCAAACCAGCCCAGGGCGGCATCGGCGATCCCGACGTTTCCTGGCGCACTGCCTTGGCTGACTGTATGTTTGGGGTGGATCGTGTAGCCTTCGCCCTCGCCGTTTAACCGATAGCCCCAGACCTTCACAAAAAAATGCTTGATGAAAGCCACTTCATCCGATGTTTCATTTTTCTTGGAACGCCCCTCCCATGTTCGAAGGGTATCAAGAAGGCGGGCATCCTCCCCGGACTGGCAATAGGTCGCGTAACCATCGCCCCAGACCCGCCGAAGAAAATCGAAGGAGATTAACGACGCATGGGATTCCATGTTCAACTCGGCGACGGAAATCGGAAACTCATTGAGATTCTCGCCCTTTTTTCATCTTCTCTGCAACCATCTCAGCCGTTTTCTCGGCCCTCTTATCGTCCGGTTGGGGGGGCTGCCTTGGCTTGCCCGAGCCCCCCATCATCTTCCCCTGCCGTTCGGTGGACACATGGCCGTAGCCGGTCAGGGGGGTAACCCTCTCCCTCGGAGGGAGAGGGAATCCTACGGCACCTCCCGCACCCCATGCGCCCACAACGAGAGGGTCCTTTTATCGGAGGTTGGTTCTTCCGAAAAAAGGGCGGTTACGTTTTGGGCGCGTGGATGAAGACGTCCACTTGCTGACCGATGTAAAGCGGCCACGCCCGACCGTCCGGAGAGGGCTCCACCTTGAACAGAACGTCCATGGTCCGCGTGTCCACGCGCTCGGACAGGCTGCCCGTGAGGGAGGTTTTGGGAATCACGTAAGGCTCGATCCGCACGAACGTGAGGGGAAAGCCGATGGCGGCGTGGCTGCGCAGAGCCCCCGTAGCTTTTGCCCCCGGTTGCAAGCGCCAGAGGTCGTTCTCGTCCACGCTCACGCGCACATAAAGAGGATCATCGTTGCCCAGCACCAAGGCGGCGGTGTTGGTTTGCGGGGCGATGTACGCGCCGAGCGTCACGTTCACTTTCAAAATACGGCCCGCGACGGGCGCGGTGATGAGACGTTCGTTGATGGCCACTTGCGCGGCGGCGAGTCGGGCCTCGGCCAACGCCTGCTGCGCCTTCATAGAGGCCAACGCCGTGTCCGCGCTTTGCGCCGAAAATCGTAGACGTGCCAGCCTGTCCTCGCTGACGCTGAGGCCCGCCTTCAAGCGTTCGGCGCGGTGAAGTTGATCGTAGGCGTCGGCGCGATGCACCTCGGCTTCGGTCCGTTGGGCACCCACCAGCGCGACATTTTGTTCCTGAACGGCCCGGTCCGCTTGCAACGCGCGATCATCGAGCCGCACCAGGACATCCCCGGCGGCCACCTCATCACCCTCCGTCACCCGCACGTCGCTGACCAGGCCGCCGGTTGGGACGCCAAGGGCGATATTCCGTGTGTTGGCCTCCACAAGCCCGGATCCCGAGACCGTGTGCGTGTAAGGACTTTCAGGGGGCAACCCCAATTGCTGAGGCGGCGGTTCCGACGGGTTGGCCAGCACCGCGGCAAAGTACAGGCCAAGCCCAAGACCCAGCACGGCCAAAATCGGAAGGGCAAAGCGTTTGAGGAGAACGGTGCGGAAAACCATCGGGGATATTCTCCTTCAAACATTTAAGAGGCAGCGAGTTATTCACGTTTTGGTTCATGTCCCGTTGAATCGGAATCAAGGTCTCTTTTGTTGGGTGATGCCTTCGGTGAGGAATCAAGGCTTGTGATAGCGTCTTTGATCGCTTCCAACAATTGCCGATCTTTCTGAATTGTCGTCAGCTTACGTTCAAAGGCCTTATTACGGTTGGTCGTGAGCGTTGCTTCTTCCGTTTCAGAGGCTGCTTTCTTCGCTTCAAGTGCCGCAGCCGCTTCAGGGGAGAGCACAATGTCTCCTGGAAGAGGTGCGTAGCGAATCACAACGGCGGCCTTGTCGCCGAGGATGCGGCGACGGCGATCTTGGGCTTGTTGCTCCTTGTCCGTAATGGGCTCTTTGAGAAGGGTCGGTGTCAAGGGCAACAATTTTTCCGTTGATGTTGGGCCTGTCGTTGAGGGGGGCGGGTTTTTTGCTAGAAAACTTTCCAGGCGCTGCCATGATTCGGAGCTGGCCGGGTCCGAGATCGCCGGGGAGGGCAAGGTGTGCGTTGATGCCCTCTCGTCGTTTGCACGTGTCTCCGCACACGCGGCACGGATCCCAAGCCCGAGGATGAGGACGGTTGGCAGCAAGAAAAGCGTTTTGATCGGTGCGGATTGCGCCATGCGGGTGTTGTCCTGTGTGTTCGCGCGATTCGCCCTTGCCGCGCGGATGGGGATTATAGGGTTTTCTCGCCGCCGATAAACCGTTGTTGTTCTTGGAAAGGCGTGGCAAGGAAGATTTTCTCGGGAGCGATTCTTCCCGTCGTACGCACAGGGGCACGGCAAACACGTAGAGCCTCTGTGATCAAGGAAGGACTCGGCAACGATGGAGCGTGAGGCGATCAAGCGGGTGAAGGTTCTGCTGTTGGATTTTGATGGCGTTTTCTACCCGTTCACCACCGATTTTCACGCGCACGTGAACCAAGCTGCGGCGCGGGCGGCCTTGCGGTTGGGCGTCCCCTTGTCGCCGGAGGATGCGTTGATTCTGGCGGAGCGATCGTACGCGGCGCTGGGCTCAAGCGTGGAAGCCTTTCAAAAACTCTATGACCTGCCTGTACAGGATTGCCACGGCACGTTTTCAGAAGAACTGAATCCAACGGTAGTTGAGGCGTTGCACGTCACCGCCGAGCATTTGATGATGTGTCCGGTGGAGAAAGCCATTCTCTCGCACGGGTCACGTGCTTGGATTCGGGGGGTGCTGGATCGGTTTGGTTTGAACGACCTCTTTCCCGATTCCCACGTGTTTGGGCTGGAGGATCTGGACTTTCGTTTCAAGCAACAGGAAGACGGTGCAGTTTATCGCCACGTCTTGGATCGGTTGGGCACGACGGCGGAAGGAACCGTCATGGTAGAGGACACGCTGTGCAATTTGCCTCCCGCCAAGGGGCTGGGCCTGACAACTGTTTACATCACGCAAGGTCGTCCGTTTGAGCCCGCGAAGCATCCCTATGTGGATCACACCTTTGTAGATCTTGCGACGTTTTTCGATGCCACGTTTGAGCCTTTGGCACGCTAATCACGTCCGACATCACGGCTGTCCGGCAATAAGTCGAAGAGATTCACCTGGTTAGACGGGGGTTGATGCAACGCCAGCAGAGCGGTATCTCACCGTTTGGGCACAAAAAAACCCGCGATTCGGCCGAAACGCAGGTACAGGTCGCCATGAGTTTGTCAATACGCCTTTGCCCCAGCCGAGTCAAGAAAAAAATTCAGCCACCGACTTTAGCCGATGGTCATTCACCGGACGCGCTCATAGAAGAGCCCCTCTCTTCGGACAGCTTGATCGTATAGCCCAGCCGGGCATAGCCTTTCATCCGTTTTTCGGCCATGCGCGCCAGTATGGGAATTTGCCGGTCAACATAGTCGTAGATGATAACTTCCTTTTTGGCGTGATGCAGGCGATGCAATCGACCGGCATACTGCGCCAGTGTGCCGTGCCACGAAATGGGCATCGCCAGAAAAAGCGTATCCAGGCCAGGATCGTCGAATCCCTCGCCAATATAGCGTCCCGTCGCAACGATCAAAAGAGTGGTGCTCGACGCGTTTTAAGAAGTGCCCTATAGATCATCCCTCACCTTACAAGACGGAGACCCGCCCGATGCCCGCGTACCAGTATGTTTTCACGATGCACAACCTCACCAAAGCCTGGGCGGGGGGGAAGGTTGTTTTTGAGAACCTGAGCCTGTCGTTCCTCCCGAATGCGAAGATCGGCGTCTTGGGGCCTAACGGGGCGGGAAAATCCACGCTGCTCAAGATCCTAGCGGGGATCGAAACCGACTTTTCGGGCGAGGCTGGGCCGGCCCCCGGCGCGACGGTCGGGTACCTGCCGCAAGAGCCCGCGCTGGATTCGGCGCTCACGGTGCAAGAAAACGTCCTCGCGGGCCTGACGGCGACCAAGGCGATTCTGGACCGGTTTGAGACCGTCAGCCAACGCCTCGGCGAGGTCGAAGACGCCGACGAGATGCAAGCCCTGCTCGATGAGCAAGCCGAGTTGCAGGAAAAAATCGAGGCCGCCGACGCGTGGGACCTCAGTTCGCAAATTGAGATCGCGCTGGATGCCCTGCGCTGCCCGCCTGGAGATGCGCGGGTGGACACGCTTTCGGGCGGTGAAAAGCGGCGCGTGGCGCTGTGCCGTCTGCTCATGCAAAAGCCGGACTTGTTGCTGCTGGATGAACCCACGAACCATCTGGACGCCGAGTCCGTCACCTGGCTGCAAGAGCATTTGCTCGCGTACAAGGGCGCGGTCGTCCTCGTGACGCACGATCGGTATTTCTTGGACAACGTGACGGGCTGGATTCTGGAGCTCGATCGCGGGCGCGGCATTCCCTACCAGGGGAATTATTCGCTCTGGCTTGAACAGAAGCACAAGCGCCTCGGCCAGGAGAGCCGCGAGGAAAGCGCACGCCAACGCGCCCTGGCCCACGAGCTGGAATGGATCCGCTCCTCGCCCAAGGCGCGGCAGGCAAAAAACAAAGCCCGCATCACGGCTTACGATAACCTCCTTGCCCAAAGCGCGAAGGCCACGACCGAAACCGCGCAAATTGTCATCCCGACGCCCCCGCGCCTCGGCCAACAGGTTGTGGAAGCGATTCACGTCGCCAAAAGCTACGGCGACCGGCTACTGATGGAGGACCTCACGTTCAGGTTGCCGCCCGGCGGCATCGTGGGGATCATCGGCCCCAACGGGGCGGGCAAGACGACGCTCTTTCGGATGATCACGGGGGTCGACAAGCCCGATTCCGGCAAGCTGGTTTTGGGCGAGGCCGTCAAGCTCGGCTACGTCGATCAAAGCCGCGATTCCCTGAACGACGCCCGGACGGTGTGGGAGGAAATCGCGGACGGTCAGGACGTGATCGATCTTGGCAAGCGGACCATCCCCAGCCGTGCCTATGTCGCGGCGTTTGGGTTCAAGGGGACAGATCAGCAAAAGAAAGTCGGAGTCCTGTCGGGCGGGGAACGCAACCGCGTCCACATGGCGAAAATGCTGAAATCCGGCGCGAACGTTTTGCTACTTGATGAGCCGAGCAATGACCTCGACATGGACACGCTCCGGGCGCTGGAAGACGCGCTGGAGGATTTTCCCGGCTGCGTCGTGATCGTGAGCCACGACCGCTGGCTTCTGGACCGCTTGGCCACGCACATGCTGGCCTTTGAAGGCGACAGCCGCGTCGTGTGGTTTGAGGGCAATTACCAGGACTACGAGGCCGACCGCCACCGCCGCCTCGGTACCGACGCCGACCACCCCCATCGCCTGCGGTACAAGCCGCTCAGCCGAGGGTAGGTCGGGAGGGAAACCTTGATCGTCTACCCAGCAGGGCCATACAATATGTCTGCCAATGGGCCACCGCCGCGTTTGCCAACTGCCCGACCTGCTGCTGGAGGGGGTGAAAAGCTCGCCTTAGCCTCGGTGAGGGCCCGCCTCAGCATATCTGCCTGTTCAGGCAGCAACGGGGTCGAAGGTGTGGCCGCAACATAATCAATGAGGTCACGAAGCCGAGCTCTAACTGCGGGGTCTATAAGCGCCCACGCCCTCAGCGCATCAGCCACAGGGGTGACAGAAAGAGGAGCACGAGCCCCCCGCGTCGGCAAGACCTTCAGCGAAAACAGGAAGATCCACCCCCACGCCCCTCCCACGCCTTGACTCCGATCGCCCGCGCGTGTTGGCTTGCCCCCGATGCTCGGGCGGGGACTGGGCGGAGTCGATGCAACGGGGGACCGCAATCATGGATGTGGCGCAGCTGAAGGGACAGACCATCGCTTTTCTGGCGTCAGGGGGGCTGGATAGCTGCACGATCACCCATTGGCTGACGGAAAACGGCGTGCGCGTCGCCTGTTTCACGGCCGACCTGGGGCAACCCGACGAGCCCGATTTTCAGGCGATTGAAGGCCGCATGCGGGCCTGTGGCGCGGTGGATTTCGTCGCCCTGCCGCTGAAAAACGCGATTGCCGAGGCGGGTTTGTGGGGTGTTCAGGCCCAAGCCTGCTACGAAAGCCGCTATTGGAACGTCACGGGCCTGGGCCGCATGGTGACGACGGCGGGTGCCCTTCCCGAAGTCGTCAAGCGCGGGCTCAAGGTCCTCTCGCACGGCGCGACGGGCCGAGGCAACGATCAGGTGCGTTTCCAACTGATTACCAACATGCTGGAGCCTTCCATCGAGGTCTATGCGCCCTGGCGTGACCCGGCGTTTTTGGCCCGTTTTGGCGGACGGCAACAGATGATTGCCTACTGTGAGCAACACGGGCTGCCTATTCGCGCCTCACGCGAAAAGCCGTATTCGACGGATGCGAACCTTCTGGGGCTCACGCACGAAGGCGGACAACTGGAATCCATGACAACGCCTGCAAGCCTTGTGGCGGCCGAGATGGGCGTTTGGGCCAAGGATGCGCCCGACAAGGCCGAGGATTTCACCGTTCGGTTTGAAAAAGGCCGTCCCGTCAGCGTTAACGGTAAGAAAGTGGATACTCTGGGCGCTTTCCTGAAGGCTAACGAGGCCGGGGGACGCAACGGCGTGGGCATCGGCCTTCACATGATCGAAAACCGCTTTGTCGGTGTGAAGTCGCGCGGCGTGTACGAACAGCCGGGGATTGAGATTCTCGGCACGTGCTACGGGTTCTTACTCCAGCTTGTCCTTGATCGGCGGGCGCGGCGGTTGTTCAACGTGCTGTCGGAAACGCTCGCCGAGCAAGTGTACCAAGGGTACGGCAACGACCTGGCCTCGCGGATGATCGCCGAGGCCGTTGCGACAACGAGTGCCTTGGCGACGGGCACAATCACCGTCCGGTTGTACAAGGGGACTCTGTCGTACGTTCGCGCCGAGGATGTGCCTCATTCACTGTTCTCGGCCGATGGCTCGATGGAGCGTGAAGGCTCGTTCGATCACCGTGATTCCGAAGGTTTTGTGCGCGTTCTGGCCGTTCACGCGCGTTCGCTGGCGACCGCAGAGCAGGTTGGCCGCGACAACGCGGGGCGGCGCGACTCCCTCTCCCCTGAGGAAGCGGGCCGGGGTTGATGACGAGGAGGGGGAGACAGGGCTGAGAAAAAGGCCCTTGTGTGCCGTGTCGCAGGATAATCCCAGATCAGTCCTGAAAAATGGTGTGCGCGTTCGTTTTTTCGTTCTGCGCCTGCGAGAATTGCTCAAGGGTCAGCTGTCTTGCGTGCCTAAAAGTGCTTAACCTTGCGCCCGGTCTTTCCTCGGAGAACCTCTATGCCGCCCCAAACTCCTCTGCCCTCCGAGATCATTCTGGCCGCCCTTCGGGTGATGCCCCCGGCGCTTTTGGCTCGTCTTTTGCCGATCGTGACACGACGGCTTGAAGCAGCCTACCCGCGCCTTTTTGAACGTCTCGGCGCCCTCAAGCCCGCCGTGATTCACGTGGAGATCACGGACCTTCCCCGGCATGGGTTCGCGCTGACCCTCGGGCCCTCGGCCCAACGGATCAGCCTTTTGGGGCTTTTCCCGCCCGAGCCCGACGCGCGGGTGCGCGGAAGCCTCAAATCCCTCTTGGACCTGGTGGAAGGGCGAATCGACAGTGACACGCTGTTCTTCACGCGTGCTCTTACGATGACGGGCGATACCGAGGCTGTTGTGGCCCTCCGCAACACGCTGGACCGAGAGCCTTTGGACACCCTCGGAGCCGTTGCAGCCTTGGCGGGGCCGTTCGCGGGACCTGCGCGGCAGGTTTTGGCGTTTGTTGGGGAACGCGCTCGAAAGGTTAAAGACCACCTGGCCGAAGTGCATGGGACTCTGCATCGGGCCGATGAGGGGCAGGCCCGTGAACAGGCCGCGCTGAACGAGCGTTTGCGCACCGAGCTGGACGATCTGCGGACGCGGCTTGCGAAACTGGAGGGGCGGCAACGGCGAAAAGAGAGCGCGACGGCATGAAAGAGCCCCGCCGCGATTCGTACATGGAATTGGTCTGTCCGGCAGGCAACCCCGCCGCGCTGGAGACCGCCGTTCTGGCCGGGGCAGATTCGGTCTATTGCGGGCTCAAGGGCCCCACCAACGCGCGAAACTACCCAGGGCTCAACTTTGACCCCGACGAACTGAAAGCGGGCGTTGCGTTCGCGCATGCACACGGGTGCAAAATTTTTGTCGCGATCAACACGTTTCCCCGCGCGGGGGACGCGACCCCCTGGCGGCAAGCCGTGGATGCATCCGCCGAAGCAGAAGTTGACGCCGTGATCCTGGCCGATGTTGGGCTTTTGGCCTACGCGACCAAAACACATCCCACGTTGCGGCGGCATTTGTCGGTTCAAGCTGCGGCCTCAAACCCCCTGTCCATTGCTTTTTACCGTGAGCAATTCGACATCAAGCGCCTCGTTTTGCCGCGCGTCCTGGCGCTGGATGAAATCAGAGCTCTTGTGGAGAGGATCGGCGTGGAGGTTGAAACCTTCGTGTTCGGCAGTCTCGGCACGATGGTGGAAGGGCGATGTTTTCTCTCGTCCTACATCACCGGAATCTCGCCGAGCAGCGACGGTGCGTGCGCCCCGGCGAGCCACGTCGCCTACCGCGAGGAAGGGGACAAGCTGCGCGCGTGCCTGGGTTCGACAACCCTCAACATCTTCGACAAGAACGAATCCGCCGCCTACCCGACGCCCTGCAAGGGCCGGTTTTTGGTGAACGGAAAGCCGTTGTATTTGTTTGAGGAGCCCGTTGGTCTCAACCTCGCCCAAATGTTGCCGGATCTTAAAGCAGCGGGTGTCACGGCGCTCAAGATTGAGGGCCGCCAGCGTAGCCGTGCCTACGTTGAGCAAGTCGTCCGCGCTTTCCGAACGGTTCTGGACGCGCTCGCACGGGGGGAAGAGCCCGCGCTTTCCCCGGAGCTCCGTGCGATTGTGGAAGGCGGGCGAGAAACGTGCGGGGCTTTTCGCAAAGGGTGGAGGTAGATGAGAAAGTAGACTGCAACACGGCACACAAGGGTCTTTTTCTCAGCCCCTCCCCCCCCTCTCCCGTCATCGCGAGGCCCCAGAGGGGCCGTGGCGATCCATCTTCGGCCCTTTCCGTTCGACCAAGAAGTTGTGAGGTGAATCGCTCCGCTCACAATTGATGGAAGAGAGGACAGGACAAAAAGGAGAATCCACGCCATGCCGCACAACATAGACGGGCTCCGATGAACGAACAGCCTTCTGCCTTGACCCGTCTTTGCGCCGTGGGGCGTGCGTTTTTGGATGTCCTATGGCCGCCTTTATGCCTCGCGTGCGATGCGTCCGTTGGAAGTCCCTCCGCGTTGTGCCCCTCGTGCTGGTCGGCCATTCAATTTCTGGATGCGCCACTGTGCGCCTGCTGCGGAGCGCCGTTTGAGGTGCCCACGGACGAGGGCACTGTGTGCGGAACGTGCCTCGCCTATCCCCCCAAGGTGGCCAAAACCCGCAGCGTGATGCTCTACAACGACGCGAGCAAGCGCCTTGTCTTGGGGCTCAAGCACGGCGATCAACTGCACCTTGTTCCCGCCATGGCAACATGGATGCACCGCGCGGGCGGTCCCCTCTGGGACACAAGCGACGTGCTGGTCCCTGTGCCCCTTCACCGCTGGAGGCTTCTCAAGCGGCGGTACAACCAAGCGGCGCTTCTCGCGCGTGCTCTTGGCGAATCCACGGGCAAACCCGTGATGGTGGACGCTCTGACTCGTTGGCGGAAGACGGAATCCCAAGGTCACAAAAGCCGTACAGAGAGGGCCCGCAACATCGCGGGCGCGTTTCGCGTCACGCCACGCCGCGCTTTGGACCTTCGGGGCAAAAGAGTCCTGTTGGTGGATGACGTGCTAACCACGGGCGCGACGCTGGAGGCCTGTGCCACCGCCCTTCATAGCGCCGGGGCAGCCTCTGTCATGGCCCTTACATTGGCTCGTGCCCCCCGGCCGGGCACGTGACGAAAGTCTGGAAGTTCCGGCGTCGCACGAACGTTGTCTCTCACTCTCAAGAAAGGGTCGACCTCCCCTTACGTCTCCCTCACTCTCTTTCCCAACCCGAAAACGACGAACTCCTCGCTTCCCAATTCAAATGTATTTTGAATGAATACTCTCTGACGATATTTGTGGGTAGGGGTAGTCAATCGTTAACGTTGAAAAGCCCTGAAAGCGTCGCGCCTTCCCTTGACAGGGGGCGTGGGATAGCCCATAAGCCTCCCTTCGGCAGCTTGCGGGGGGTCTGGATGGACTTTCGCGGCAGAGTGGCTGTGCGCTTTTTCGATGTTCCTTCTGTTTGGTGTTAGGAAGCCTGTCATGTTCGCGATTTTGAAGACCGGGGGCAAACAATACAAAGTGGCTCCGGGCGACCGTTTCCAGGTCGAAAAACTCGATGCTGAAGTTGGTGCGTCGGTCCTTTTGGACGACGTCCTGATGGTGGTGGACGGGGCGCATGTGACGACGGGAACCCCGCGCATCGTGGGCGCTTCGGTCAAGGTCACGGTGTTGGAACAGACGCGCACCGGCAAGCTGATCGTGTTCAAGAAAAAGCGCCGCCAGAACTATCGCCGCAAGAAGCACCATCGCCAATTGTTCACCGTGCTCCGCGTGGAGGGCATCACGGTCGGGGGCTAGGCGGTTTTATCGTTAACACGACGGATCAGGGGAGGCATTCATGGCCCATAAGAAAGCGGGAGGTTCCTCGCGCAACGGGCGCGACACCGCCGGTCGGCGTCTCGGCGTCAAACTCGCGGGCGGCCAGTGGGCCGAGCCGGGCATGATCATCATTCGCCAGCGTGGGACGAAGGTCTACGGCGGCGAGTTGGTGGGCATGGGGCGCGATCACACGCTGTTCGCGCTTGCGGCAGGGCGTGTCAAGTTTCGCCGTTCCATCGGCGGGCGCATGACCGTCTCGGTTGAAAAGCCGGACAACGCGTCGGACCAAGCCTCGTAAGCGGGACAGTAGCAGGGGTTCGCGTGACGTTCCCCCGGCGCTTTTCGGGCGATTAAAGGGACGGGGACTTTTCCCCGGACGCGCAGCGTGGGAGGGGCATAAAAACCCCAAGCTGAGGCCATGAAGTTTCTCGACCAAGCGCGGGTGCACCTGAAAAGCGGGACGGGCGGCGCTGGATGCCTGAGCTTTCGGCGCGAGAAATACATCGAATACGGCGGCCCCGACGGGGGGAACGGCGGCAAAGGCGGGGACGTCGTCTTTGAAGCAGCCCAGGACCTGAATACCCTCATTGATTACCGCTACAAGCAGCATTTTGAAGGGCAGAACGGCCGTGCCGGGGCGGGCCGCCACCGCACGGGGCTCAACGGCAAGGACGTTGTTTTGCGCGTGCCCGTCGGGACCCAGGTGTGGGACGTGGACGAGGACGGGCAGCCGGAAACGTTGCTGGCCGATTTGATCACCGTCGGCAAACGCCTTGTGTTCCTCAAAGGGGGCGACGGCGGTTTCGGCAACGCGCATTTTATGACGTCGGTGAACCAAGCGCCGCGCCGCACGATTCCCGGCTGGCCAGGCGAAGAGCGCGACGTGATTCTGCGCCTCAAGCTGATCGCGGACGCGGGGCTGATCGGCCTGCCCAACGCAGGCAAGTCCACGTTTCTAGCGGCGTCTTCTTCCGCAAAACCCAAAGTTGCCGCGTACCCCTTCACGACGCTTTCGCCGCAGCTGGGCGTCGTGACCGTCGGCGGGCGCGCAAGCCGTGGGGTCGGAGGGGACGATGGCGGGATGCGCTTTGTGCTGGCCGATCTTCCCGGCCTGATCGAAGGGGCGCACGAGGGCCGGGGGCTCGGGACGCGCTTTTTGGGGCATATTGAACGCACAAAAGTCCTTGTGCATCTCGTTGACGGCACGGAAGAGGACGTGAAGGGCCTTTACAAAACCGTGCGGGCGGAGCTTCGCGCCTACAGCCCCGTTCTGGCTCGCAAACCCGAGGTTCTCGCGCTCAACAAAAGTGATACGCTTTCCCCGGAAGAGGCTGAGCGCAAACGAAAAATCCTGGAACGCCTCGCCCGCAAGCCGGTCCTTCTTTTGTCCACCGCCACCCACGCGGGCCTGGCCGATGTTCTCCGTGCCGTGGCCACAAAACTAAAACCACGAGTGGAGTGAGCCTGGTGGGGTGACGAAGAACGAGGTCGGTACGTTTTCAGGACAGTCTAGCCCCCCTCCCCTAAAACGACTCTCGAATCTGACAGGTTTTCACAGATCATTGCCCCTTGGCCAAAAGGAACGACAGTTGAGGGGCGCCCGTGTGCGTTTCCTTGTCGGTCAGCGGGATGGCGTAATCCCCGCTAAAGCAAGCGTCGCAGAACTGCGGCATGTTCGGGTCGCGTCGGGCCTCGCCGAGCGCACGGTAAAGGCCATCCAACGAGACAAACGCCAGACTGTCCACGCCGATGAATTTCGCCATTTCGTCGGGCGTGTGCGCGTGCGCCAAGAGTTGGTCCGGCTCGGGCGTGTTAATACCGTAGTAGCAGCTGTAGCGCGTGGGCGGGCTTGAGATTCGCATGTGGATTTCTTTGGCCCCCGCCTGACGGAGCATGTCCACGATGCGGACCGAGGTCGTGCCGCGCACGATGGAGTCATCCAACAGCACAATGCGCTTGCCCTCAATAAATCGCCGGTTCGCGTTGTGCTTGAGGCGCACACCAAGGTGGCGAATGCGGTCCGTCGGTTGAATAAACGTCCGTCCGACGTAGTGGCTGCGAATGATCCCCAGATCAAACGGGATGCCGCTTTGCTCGGCGTACCCAATGGCCGCGGGCACACCTGAATCGGGCACGGGCACCACGCAATCGGCATCCACAGGGGCTTCTTTCGCCAGCTCACAGCCGATTTGCCGCCGGATCGCGTAGACGGATCGTCCCTCCAGAGAGGAGTCGGGCCGGGCGAAGTAAATGTACTCAAACACGCAGAACTTGCAGGGCGCGGCGCGGAACGGGTGAAGCGAGGTCACGACTCCATCCCGGATGATCACCACTTCTCCGGGTTCAATGTCACGCACAAACCGCGCCTCGATGATGTCGAGTGCACATGTCTCGCTGGCCAAAACGTAAGAATCGCCCAGTTGTCCCAACACGAGGGGTCGCACACCGTGCGGGTCGCGGGCGCCCATCAGCGTGCCGGGCGCAAGGCCCACGAGGGCGTAAGCCCCTTGCACCTGTTGCAGCGCTTCAATGAGCCGATCCACCAGCGTTTGGCCTTTTTGCGCCCGCGCAGTCAGATGGACGATCACTTCGGTGTCGCTGGTGGTGCTGAAGATGCAGCCCTGCCGCACCAGCTCCTTGCGGAGGGTGTAGGCGTTGGTCAAGTTGCCGTTATGGGCCAGCGCAAACCCGCCCATGTCCAGGTCCGCAAACAGCGGCTGCGCGTTGCGAAGCGCGGTCTCGCCGGTCGTTGAATAGCGCACGTGCCCGATGGCCGCGTTGCCCACAAGGGGGCGCATCACGCGCTCGGCATTGAACGTTTCCCCAACATGGCCGAGGGCGTGGTGCGAATGAAAATCTTGACCGTTCGCCGAGACAATCCCCGCCGCCTCCTGCCCTCGGTGCTGGAGGGCGTGAAGACCCAGCGCCGTCAACGCGGCGGCCGAATCCGCCCCCAGGATTCCGAACACGCCGCATTCTTCGTGAAACGCATCATCGTCGGGACACGACGCGAACAGGGACGGGAGCGTGGGAGACATCATGGCTTGGCTTTCTCGGAGGACGTCGTGTCGCTATGCTCAATCAAGGCGTTGAGGTGGTCGCGAATCGTGTCCGTGTACCCCGAGAGATCATCCCCGGACGGCTTGGCCACCGGAACAGGACGCGACAGCCGATCCAGCGTCTTCGCATCATCCGCTGTTTTCTGTTCGGGCGAGACGGCCGCCTCCAGGGACAGGGGGATGACCGGCCCGCCCGAGCCCTTGCCCGGCAGGAAGCCCTCCAGGATGTTGGCCCCGTGGTCCAGCAGAAAGCGGCTTTTGGCTTCGGCCAAAGCTGCAGGTTGGTCCTTGGCGGCAGGGAGAATCCAACTCACGCCGAGGTACATAAGGGACAGGATGAGCGCCCCGCGCACAAGGCCGAACACGAGGCCCAACGACCGATCGATCGCGGTGAGCGCTCCGCCCCGCACCAGGCTGGACAGGAAATACCCCAGCGGCACCAGCACGAGCAGGGCGGCGCAAAACAGCCCCAGCGCCGTTGCCACGTCCGCCGTGAGGGGGTTCTTGATGTGGCTCGCGACCAAGGGCTTGACGAGAGGATAAGCAAAAACGGCCACGGCCAACGCGCCGATCCAGGTGCCGAGGGCAAACACCTCCCGCACGAGTCCGCGCATAAACGCGAGTCCGCCCGAGAGCACCAGAATGACCAAAACGCCAAGATCAACAACGGTGAGACCTGAAGAACCCATACCGTCCCCCTTTTGCCACGTCTGGGAGGTTTGTACCCTCCATGACTTTTGTAGCGCAAGGAAGAGCTTTGCGCTGCAAAAAACCGACTCGTCGTGTTTTTGGGCATCCGGCGTTCAAAGGCCGCCGGAGCCTGGATGCGACGATCGGGGGGATCCCCCATCCTAATCAGCGCGAATTGCGCGGCTTACAGGTTCGCTTGGGTGTTGATGACCCGACCCTTTACCGCCAGGCCTGCAACGTGCCGTCGTCGCTGAGGACGTAAAGGACCTCGGCCGCGCTGATGGGGGGCAGGAAGAAGGGCCCCGGCCCCGTCCGGGTCAAGCGCAACTGCCCGTCGGTAGGGGCGAACGCCACAAGCTGCCCCAGCGAGTTCGTGAGCCACACCTGGCCCCCCGCCAAAATCGGACCCTGCCAGAACACGGGATCCGAATCGGGGTCCCCCGGCTTGGCCAACCGCTGCAGGGACTTCACCCACACAACGCGCCCGTCGGCACGGCTGAGGGCCGCAAGGTCGTTGTCGTTCGTCAGGATGATCACGGCCTCACCCACGACGAGCGGCGTCGAAACGCCGCCCACCTCCACCTCCCATGCCCGCTCGCCCGTCAGCGCATTCAGGGCAACGAGGCGACCGTTGTGGCTCATGACGATCACAAGGTCCCTGTCCAGAACAGGCAGGCCCCGGATGGACGGCAACGAGGGCAAACTTCCCCCCGCGCCGCGCGCTGCCAGGGTGTCGCTCCAGAGCACGCGACCGTTTTCAGCACGGAGGGCAAACACCTCGCCCGACCCGTAGGCGGCAATCACCGTCTCGTCTTCAGCGGCGGGGCTGGCCGACCCCATCAGCGTCGCGTTCTCGGCAATCCCGTTATGCTTCCAAAGGAAATGCCCGTCCTTAAGGTCAAGCGCCTGAAGCTCGTTGTCGAACGTCACAACCAACACGCGCCCGCCCGCCAGCGTCGGCGCGGCCCGCAGAGGCTTGCCGACCTGGACGCGCCACAGGACTTTTCCGGTGGACGGGGCCAGCGCGATGACCTCGCCCCACCCTGTCGTCACCACCAGTCGCGCACCGTCCACAGCAAGTCCGCCGCCAAGCGCCTCGCCGTCGCTCTCGGGCGGGGCGGTGTCAAAGGTCCACACGGCATGGCGGCTTTCTTCCGTTTGCCACGCGCTGACGTGTCCCTCAGCGTCGAGCGCGAACACGCGCCCTTGGCTCACAACGGGCGTCCCGAGAATTTTGGCGTCGCGCCCTGAACCTTCACCGATGGAGACACTCCAAACGTCCCAAGGGCTCTTCAGCAGCGCGAGGTGCCGACCCGCATGAGTCGCCGAACCGCCCGCCTGGGACCACGCCGACGCGTTCTCCGGGTTCGGCAACCGCAACAGGATGGAGGCCGCGTTTTTGTCCGGCGTGAGCCGAGGCCCTGCGCCAAGAGCGGGGGACCCTTCGTTGTCCCCCTCGCTGTCCTGCTGCACGGGAGGATTTTCGTCGTGCGCGAGGGAATCCGGCCCCTTCGGAGCGCTTCCGAAAAGCGAGGAACACCCGCCCAACGTTCCTAAAAGCAGAACGCTCCCCACCACCAACCGCCAACGCGCGTCACGTTTCATGAGTCAGTCTCCCAAATCCAGGCTGCGACTCAGGTCCTTGACACGTGCGACCAAGGGGGCCGGGGCGTCGGGCTCAAGCGCCAGCACGCGGAAAATAGCTTTGGCTTTCGACAGGTCCCCCTCCCGGAGGGCGACATACCCGCTGAGCTCGCGGGCCAAAAGGCCCCACGTGGGCGACGAGGCCAGAGCCGCCAAACGGTCATTCAGGTTGGCGGTGTCGCCTGTGTCCAACAGCGTCCGTGCGGCCTGAAACGCGGCAAATTCGCGTAAAACCGAATCGGTGTTCGTGTCCTTGGCCAGGGTGTCGTAAAGCGCCGCAGCCTCTTGGGTTTGCCCCGCGTTGGCCAAAAGCGCCGCCGCGTGAAGCCGCGCAAGCGCCGACTGTTGGCGTGACGGGTGTTGCGCGGCAAACACTTCAAGGGCCTGAGGGGAAGCTTGGGGTGAGGACACACCGTTCGCGGAAGGTTCCAGCAACGCGTGCAATTCGGCAGAGTTTGTCTGGTCTCGACGCTCGGTCCACGACATCCACCCCGTCACCGCGGCCGTGCCCAGAATCAGCGCCACAGCACCACCGACCACCATCGTGCCCCAGCGTTTCCAGGCCGCCTCCAGGCGCTGGCGCTGCAGGTCTTCGTCAATTTCCTGAATCAAACTTAAGTCCATGAACGAGTCCCTTTCGCAGCTCAAGCCAGCTTGACATCCAATGACTCTGGCATCCGGTGACGTACCTTACCACCCATCAAAATCTTAACCAAAGGGAAAGGTTTGAGGAAGGCGGAAGAACACGAGGCGGAGCCGAGCAAGAGCCCTCTTTCTTGTTTGGAGGAACGATAGGAGATTCATTCGTCCGTGTGCGAAGCCGAATTCACATCCATGTGCAGATCCTGGGCACGAAGCCGCGTGGGAGAGCCTTCGGGGAGCAACCGCAAGGCCTGCGCAAGAAAGCGCTTGGCGTCTTGGGTGCGGCCTTCGGCGTTGGCTTCTTCGGCCAGGGCGTACGCGGCTTGACCCCGGTCCACGGGATCGTTCGTTTGCGCCCCCTTTTGGCCCCAGGCGGCAGCCAGAAGGTGCCAGGTCTCCGGCGTTTCACCTTCCAGGCCACTGGCCGCCGTCAATTCTGAAATGGCACGGTCCAGATGGTTCGGCGTGGTGCTTTCTAAAAGCGCGTGCCCGTAGGCCGCGCGGATCAGGGCGGCACGGGACAGGGCCTTGGCCGCCGCCGCGTAGTCGCTCAGGGATTCATCCACGTGGCCTTTTTCAAACAGCATTTGGCCCCGCAATTCGTGGAAATAGGGGTCCTCGGGAGCTTTCTGAAGCAACCGATCCACGGCGCTTAACGCTGGCGCGAGTTGCCCCGTTTGCTCCAGCGCAAGGGCTCGGGCGTAAAGCGCGGGGACCTCAAGGTTCGGGCGGTCCTTGGTTTCCTGCAGGACCCTTTCGGCATGCAGGTACCCGCGCAGCTTGGCCTCCATCCGTGCGTGCCGCGCCGCGAACGCGGGGCCGAGCCGAGCGTCCGGCGAGACCTTGGTGCGTTGAAGATGCGCGGCGACGGCGTCCATGCGCTCGTGGGTCAGGGGGTGGGTGCGAAGGTAGGGAGCTTGACGGTCGAGGGGGATATCCTCTTGCCCCTTCAGCGTTTGCATGAACGCGAGAAACTCTTTGGCCGAGACCCCCACGGCGTCCAAGTACGTCAGCGCCGCCGCGTCGGCCGAGCCCTCTTGATCGCGGCTAAAGCTGAGGAGCGACCGCGTCGCGACGGTCTGCGCCCCACCAAGAGCCGCGCCGAGCATCTCGCCGTGCCCCGTTGTCACGCCCGCCGCCAGGCCCGCCAGGATCCCGACGATGGTCTCAATGCGGGCGTTCCGGAGGGCCTCGCTGCCCCGCGCAAGGTGCCCGCCCGCCATGTGGCCCGTTTCGTGCGCGATCACGCCCAAAAGTTGCTCGGGCGTGGGGGTGGCTTCCAAGAGGCCCATGTGCAGAAACAAGTTCGGCCCACCCGCCACGAACGCGTTGACGGACGGGTCCTTAACGATGATCAGCTTGACGGCCTCGGGCTCAATCCCGGCGGCCTTGAACACGGGCGTGGCCAACCGGCGAAGGGTTTCCTCGGTCTCCGCATCGCGGAGGATAACCAGCCGATCGCCCTCCCCGGCCCGCGCGAGTCCGGGCACGAGATTCCAGCAAGCGACGACCAGAAAGAGAGCAGCCCAGAAACGCATACGGCATTCTAGAAGGAAGTCTTCTGCAAGCCAACCGAAGCCTTGTTCACTCAGGCACGCGCTCGGGGGGCTGGATTGACTCGTCCACTTTCTACCCCCTATAAATCGGACGTTATTTTCGTTGTTGTTTTGCCCCTTCAGAAATCCGTTTGTTGGCGCACACGCACCGCACACACCGGCCTTCTCTACCTAATTTTTCCGAGACGAAGGACGCTCCTGTGGCACGAATCACGTCTTCTCGCCTGGCAAATCGTCCGTCTCCCCGTAAATTTGGTGGGACGTTCGCGATTCTCTTCGCCTTGGTGGCCGTTTACATGTTGAGCCGGCACCAGCCCGGTTGGGGGGCCGCGATTCTTGTCGCGTCAGGCCTTACCACGTTTGTCACGGTCTTTGCTCCCCAGCGGCTCGAGCCCTTGAACAAGCTGTGGTTTGAGCTCGGAGTTTTGCTGGGCAAGGTTGTGAACCCCATCGTCTTGGGGACCTTGTTCTTTCTGGTCATCACGCCGCTTGCGCTGATCATGCGCCTCGCAGGGCGGGACGCGCTTTTACTGAAGAAACGTGACGCCCCAAGCTATTGGGTGAATCGTGAGCCCCATGGCCCCACACCGGAATCGTTCAAGCACCTGTTTTAAGGAGAGAAGCGATGGGCTTTTTGAAAGAACTGTGGGCGTTTTTGCGCGTTCGCAAGAAGCTGTGGTTAGCACCGATCTTCGTTGTGCTCGTCTTGCTGGGAGGTTTGTTGATCCTCGCGCAAGGCTCGGTGATCGCCCCCTTCGTCTACACGCTCTTTTAGAAAACCACCGACGATGAAGATCCTTGGAATCTCGGCTTACTACCACGACTCGGCGGCGTGCCTGGTGATCGACGGCGAGATCATCGCCGCCGCGCAAGAGGAGCGGTTTACGCGCATCAAGCACGACCCCGGCTTCCCCTGTCAGGCCATCACCTATTGCTTAGCCGAGGCCGGGATTGCGCCCCAGGATGTTGACCATGTGGTGTTTTACGACAAGCCGTTTCTCAAGTTTGAGCGCTTGCTGGAGACTTACCTTGCGTTTGCGCCCAGAGGCTTTTCGAGCTTTGTGACGTCGCTGCCCGTCTGGATCAAGGACAAACTCTTTCAAAAGACCGTGATCGCGCACGCGCTGAAGGATCTCTGGGGAAAAGGGGTTGATTGGGAAAGCCGACTCTTGTTTTCCGAGCACCACCTGAGCCACGCCGCCAGCGCGTTCTTTCCAAGCCCCTTTGAATCCGCTGCCGTGCTGACGATGGACGGCGTGGGGGAGTGGACGACAACATCCCTGGCCGTGGGGCAGGGCAACACCCTGTCGGTCCACAAAGAGATTCACTTTCCGCACTCTCTGGGGCTGCTCTATTCGGCGCTGACGTCTTACACGGGATTCAAGGTCAACAGCGGCGAATACAAAGTGATGGGGCTCGCGCCCTACGGTGCACCGACGTACGCCAAGCTGATCAAGGATCACCTCATCGACATCAAGGACGACGGCTCGTTCGCGCTGGACATGAGCTATTTCAACTATTGCACGGGCCTCACGATGACCAACGCCAAGTTTGATGCGTTGTTCGGGGGGCCTCCACGCCAACAAGAGTCCACGCTGACGCAACGTGAGATGGACCTGGCTGCCTCGATTCAAGCGGTGACCGAAGAGGTCGTCCTGAAACTTGCCAAGGGTATTGCGCGCAGCACAGGCCAAAAGAATCTGTGTTTAGCGGGTGGTGTGGCCCTGAATTGCGTGGCGAATGGCAAGCTGCTGCGCGAAAATGTGTTTGAACGCCTCTGGATTCAACCAGCGGCTGGGGATGCTGGTGGGGCCGTGGGTGCGGCGCTGGGGGCGTATCACATCATGCTGGGCAAGCCGCGCGACGTCCCGAAGGGTTTGGACGGAATGAAGGGCGCGTACCTGGGGCCCGCGTTCAGTTCACACGCGATTACCGAAAGCCTCACGCGCTGCGGGGCTGTGTTCACAACGCTTTCGGATGACGAGGTGATTGAGCACACGGCGCAAGCTTTGGCCGATGGAAAAGCGATTGGGTGGATGAGTGGGCGCATGGAGTTTGGCCCGCGTGCGCTGGGGGCCCGCAGCATCCTCGCGGACCCGCGTTCCCCCGCCATGCAAAAGCTTCTGAACCTCAAGGTGAAATACCGCGAATCGTTCAGGCCTTTCGCGCCGAGCGTTCTCCGCGAAAACGTGGGAGCATGGTTTGAGATGGACGTGGACAGTCCCTACATGCTTCTTGTGGCCGATGTCGCCCGTGATAAACGCCGGGCCATGACAGCGGACGAGCAAGCGCTTTTCGGTATTGATAAACTCAACGTGCCGCGCTCAACGATTCCCGCCGTGACGCACGTGGACTACTCGGCACGTGTACAGACTGTCCACCGGGAGACCAACCCGCGCTACCACCGCCTGATTCAACGATTCAACGAGCTGACGGGGTGCCCGGTTGTTGTGAACACCTCGTTCAATGTTCGTGGTGAACCGATTGTCTGCTCACCCGAGGACGCGTTCCGGTGCTTTATGGGAACCGAGCTGGACGTGTTGGTTGTGGGAACGGCCTTTCTGCGCAAGGCCGAGCAACACGCGTCGTTAACCGCCAACTACAAGGAAAACTATGCGTTGGATTAAGGGCTTTGGAGCCGTTTTAATTGTTCTTCTGGTTTCTTTGACGACGGTGAAGGTCGTGGATTGGACCGTGGGGGTTTTCACATGCAGAAGTGCGGGGATCTCCGTCGTCAGGTCCATCAGGCTCAGGGAACATGGCGTGAACACCGATAAAACCGAGGTGCCCCCCGACGACTACATGCAGGACACCGAAAATCTCCCCCAAAAAGAGTACCGATTAAGGACGGACAAAGACGGATTTATCGTCGGCGAGAAGGATTTTTCCAAAGACGTTCAATCACAAAAAGTGGACATTATTTTTTGGGGCGGAAGCACAACGGAATGTGAATACATTGACGGCGAAGAGGCGAGATTCCCTTATTCGGTATCAGAAAAATTGCAAAACAAGCAGGGGCGTTCTTTGCGCGTGCTGAACGGAGGAATGTCGGGAAACAACTCCCTGCATTCGCTCTTTGCCTTTATGGCCAAAGGGCTTCCGCAGGAGCCATCGTTCGTCATTCTCATGCATGCCATCAATGATGTGACGGCGTTGTCCAAGACCCTCTCCTATTGGGAAGCCCCGCCGGGGCGCGAGATCATTCAAGACGACAGGCTCGGGAAACAGGGGGCCTTGTACACGGTCCTTAAGGCCGTGAAGGATGTTCTTTTGCCCAACACTTGGCCCAAAATTGGACATCTCTTTTCACGAGCCGTGGACAAGGTTGCCGCTCAAGACGAATGGGCGACGTACCGTGCCCGTAAAACAACGCCGCAGGACGTGGAGCTAGTGCTTCGAACGCAATTCCGCGCCTCGCTGACGTCGTTCGTCCGTGTCGCACGCGCTTGGAACATCGAGCCGATTCTGATGACCCAATTTAATCGCTTGCACACCAACGATGCGTTCGTGCGCAAAACCTATGAAGAAAAAGATCAGCCCCTCTCGTACGACGATTTCGTGCGTCTTTATCAGGCGGCCAACGCGATTGTGCGCGAGGTGGCTCGGGACGAAAACGTCTTCCTCATTGATTTGGACAAAGAGGTGACGCCAACATCCGCATTCATCTACGATGCCGTGCATCTGAACACGAACGGCAGCAAGGTTGTTGCTGACATCATTGCACGTGCTCTTGCCAAAAGGTACCCGGACTCGTTCACACGTGTTCGAGAAAAATAGGCGCGAGGGCCGCGTGTCCCCGGATTCTACAGGATTCCTCCTGTTTTTTTGACGACCCCTCATGAGCTTTCGGGAAACTGAACGCGCCGCTTACCCGCCGAAAAAACGGTGAAGGGCATAGACACCCCCTAAAATCAGGGATGAGCCAATCAGCACGTTCACGATCAACGCGATGACACCGAACACCAGGCCTCCCAGAATCGCCACGCCGTCTCGGGCGATCAGCCCCAGGGCCACAAACCCGATGGGAACCGCCAAAATCAGGTTTCCGAAGGGGATGGGCAGCGACATCACGGCGGCTAGAAGGGCGATAAAGGCCCCCAGAAAACGGTCGGCAAGGCGACCGGAAAACCCCGACCACCGGGGACGCAGCACGCGCTCCACATGGCGCAAAAAAGGTTCTATCCGAGCACAGAGGCTCATCAAATGGGCACGGTTGAACATGCGGCGACGAATACCTTGCGGTAACCATGGGGCCTCGGCCCCAAACGCCATCTGAATCGCAAGAAGCGCCATGGGCAGGCCGAAAAGGGCGGAAGGGCCCGGAATCGGCAGGGGAATCAGGTTGGGCAAATCCAGGACGAGGATCATAGCACCGTACCCACGCGGGCCTAACGCTTGGACCAGTTCGCCCACGCTCATGCGCGGACCGTGCCCCTGCAAAAGCGCTTCCCGCAACACCGAGACGATGCCGGGGGGCTTGGCGGGCAGTGCGCGGGGCTCGTCCGGCATGTCAGGCGCTCGCAGGCGTCAGCAAGGGCCCCAGGGGACGACCCGCGAGAAGATGCACATGGAAGTGCGGAACTTCCTGGTGGGCGTGGGGACCTTCGTTGGCCAGAAGGCGGTAGCCCGTCGCTTCGACCCCTAACTGCCGCGCGAGGGTACCGATCGCCCGCGTGAAGGCAACAATCTCGGCCTCGCTCGCTCGGGTCGCGAAGTCGTCGGGGCCCGTGTACGCCCCCTTGGGGATCACCAAAACGTGCACGGGCGCCTGAGGGTGAATGTCGTGAAACGCGACAACATGCTCGTTTTCAAAAATCTTTTGGCAAGGAATCGCCCCGCGCAAGATTGCCGCAAAAACGTTGTCGGGGTTGTAAGGCATCGTCGCGCCCTCCTGAAAGCCGCTCTCCTGCGCTTTTTTTACTGTAATTCTGCTCGGAAAGCGAACGCCCCCTCCCCCTGGTTCAAGCCTGTGCGCGTTAGGCTTTGGGGACTCGCGTTGAGCGCGGTTTGGAACGCTTGGCCGCGCGGGAAGATGGTTTTGCGACGGCACGTTTCCGCGCAGGAGAAGAAACGGGAGAGGCCTTCGGAGAAACCAACGTTGCCACTGTTTTTTCCACCTGGGCTAGGCGTCGCGCGAGGTCGGCCACGGTCACACCCGGTTTTGCATCGGAGGAAGTCGCGCCTTTTCCGGTCCATGCGCTGCCAAGGCCGTTTTCGGCAAACATCTTGGCCAGCGGTTCAATCAGATGCGTCAGATCGTCTTTGGCCTTGGGGTCGGAGGCGTAAAACGCGAGATGCTCTTGCCACACGTCCAACGCCTCGCGAGCAAGCGCCCGCCATTCAGGCCGATCAAGGGGGGACTCGTTGGCCATGAACGGAAACCTCGGGGTCTTGAGGGCAAACGGGGCCCTCGCCCAGGAAAGCACGCGCCCAACGTGGGCGTGAATAAAGTAGTAGGGAACTCCTGAGGGAACCGCAAGAACATCGGAAAGAATCCCTGGGGATACGGCGGCACGGCAGGGGTTCTCCTTTTTGTCCTGTCCTCTCCGTCGTCATCCCCTCTGTTGGAGGAGGGGGTTATCACGGAGGACGGCGGAAAGGACGGGGAATGAGAAAAAGGCCCTTTTTAATCTTGGGGACTTGCGTCTTTTGTCAGTGGGCCTCGGCCCAGGAGGGGCCGACGCCCGTTGTGACGACCAGGGGGACTTGAAGCGTGATGACCGGCAACGGGGCCTCTTCCATGACGCGCTTGATAAGCTCGGCCGTTGCGGAAACTTCGCCCTGTGGGACCTCGAACACCAGTTCATCGTGCACCTGCAGCAGCATCCGTGCCCCCAAACCCGCCGCTTGAAGGGCGGGGGGAAGGTGGATCATCGCCCGCTTGATGATATCCGCCGCCGCACCTTGCAGGGGCGCGTTGATCGCTTGGCGTTCGGCAAACGCTCGCCGCGCGGGGTTTTTGTCCTGCAACCCCTGAATGTGAATCTGCCGTCCGAACGGCGTCAGGACATAGCCGTGGGTTCGCGCAAACGTCTTGATGCCCTCCATCCAGGTTTTCACCTCGGGCAGGCGATCGAGGTACTGCCGAATGAACGCTTGCGCCTCGGCGGGCGAGCCTCCCAGCTGTTTGGCCAGGCCAAACCCGCTGATTCCATAGAGGATACCAAAGTTCACGGCCTTGGCCGCGCGGCGCTGGTCGGCGGAAACCTCCGCCAGCGGCACGCCGAACACTTGCGAGGCCGTGAGCGCGTGAATGTCGTGCCCTTCGCGGAAAGCGCCCAAAAGCGCGGGCGCACCGGACACCTCGGCAGCGAGGCGAAGCTCGATCTGCGAATAATCCGCCGACAGAAGAACAAACCCCTCGTCCGCGATGAACGCTTTGCGGATCGCGCGTCCGTCTTCCGTGCGCACGGGGATGTTCTGCACGTTCGGGTCCGACGACGATAGCCGCCCCGTGGCCGCACCCGTCAGGACAAACGACGTGTGGGCACGTCCCGTCGCGCTATCAATTTGCCGCACGAGCGCTTCGGTGTACGTGGACATCAGTTTGGCGAGCGCCCTCCATTCCAGGACTTTCGTGGCCAGGACGTTGCCGCTTTCGGCCAGAGGTTCCAACACCTCGTGCCCCGTGCTGTACGCACCCGTCTTGCCCTTCACGCCGCCCGGAATCCCCTGTTCCTCGAACAGGACAACACCCAGCTGTTTGGGCGAACTGATGAGGAACGGATGCCCAACGAGGGCGTGGATTTCGCCCTCCAGGGCCGCGAGACGCCGCCCAAACGACGCGCTCAGCGTCGTGAGAACGGTGGGGTTGATGCGAATGCCCCAACGCTCCATCGCGGCCACGATGGGCACCAAGGGACGGTCGAGTCGTTCGTAAACGCGCGTCACATGCTGCGCGACAAGGCGCGGCTTCAACGTTTGCCAAAGGCGCAACGTCCAATCAGCATCCTCGGCGGCGTACGCGGTCGCTTCGATCAGCGGCACGCGGTCGAACGTGACCTTGCGCGTGCCGGGCCCCGTCGTCACATCGGAAAACGCAATCATCTTGTGCTGAAAGAAGCGGAGCGTCAGCTCGTCCAACCCGTGCCCGTGCAGCCCCGCGCCCAGCGCGTACGACATCAGCATCGTGTCGTCGAACGAGGTGATCGCGAGCCCCTGCTGCCCCAGCGCCTGGCTATCGAACTTGAGGTTGTGCCCGATCTTGAGGACGCTGGGGTTGGCGAAAAGCGGACGCAAGGCCTGAACCACCTCGGGCAGAGGGATCTGCGTCGGCGACGCGACGGGGGGAGCCAAAGCCAGCCCGCCCTCATCATCCGGCGCAGCGGGGTCTTTGTGCGTAATCGGGATGTAGCACGCCCGCCCAGGGGCTGTGGCGAGGGAGATTCCGACAAGCCGCGTTGTGGAGGGCGTCAGCGAGGTTGTCTCCGTGTCCACCGCGATAAACCCTTGCGCCGTGGCCTCGTCGATCCAGGGCCGGAGATCGTCGAGTTTTTGGACACACACGTACGCGGGTTCGTGAATTTCCTCCGTTGCGGAGGCAGGCACCCCTTGAAGCTCTTGAAGGGGAGGGTTGGGGTGGGGGGACCCCTCGGTGCGCTCCAACCGCGCCACCAGCGAACGAAACCCCTGCGCTTCGAGAAACGCTCCAAGAGCCGCACGATCGGGGGGCTGCGCGTGCAACGATTCCAGCGTAGCGCGGCACGGCGCCTCCGAATCCAGAGTCACAAGCCGCTTGGACAAACGCGCCTGGTCCGCATGCGCCACCAACGCCTCACGGCGTTTGGGTTGCTTAAGGGTTGGCGCGGCGGCCAGAAGGCTCTCCAGGTCGCCGTAAGCACGGATCAGCTCGGCGGCGGTTTTAACGCCAATGCCGGGAACGCCGGGGACGTTGTCCACGCTGTCGCCCACAAGGGCTTGAACGTCCACAACCTTCTCGGGCGCGACTCCAAACTTGGCCTCCACCTCGTTGGGACCCACCAGCGTCCCTTTCAGGGGATCCATCATCGTCACGCCCGGACGGATCAACTGCATGAGGTCCTTGTCGGACGAGATCACGCGCGCTTCAAGTCCCGCTTCAAGGGCTTTGCGGACGTACGCCGCGATCAGGTCATCGGCCTCAAACCCCGGCTCTTCGATCGCCGCAACGCCGTAAGCGCGCGTGGCCTCGCGGATCAGGGCGAACTGTGGGACCAGCTCGGGCGGCGGCGGTGGGCGGTGCGCTTTGTACGCAGGATAAAGGGCCGTGCGGAACGTCGTGCGTCCTGCATCAAACACGACGGCCACGTGAGAGGTCGCCCGGTCCCCCAACGTCTTGTTCAGCATCGCGCAAAACCCGTAAACGGCATTCACGTGTGTGCCGTCGGCTCGGGTCATGTCGGGGAGCGCGTGAAAGGCTCGGTAGATGAACCCCGAACCATCAATCAGAGAAACGGTCGCGGCAGGCACGGCAGAAACCTTTCCGGCAAGAGCCGTTCGGAACAACGCGACGTCGCGTTAACCCCTTGGTAGGGGTTTTCAGGTAATCAAGAAAGCCCTTCGTGATTCGTGATTCTCTCCTTCGTCTCCCTCCCTGCACTCCCCCCCCCTTCGTCCCCGAGGTGCGCGTCATGACCAGCAGCATTCTGGAAAACAAAGTTTTTGACGAGATCAAAATCGGCGATAGCGCCCAACTCGTGCGGCGGTTGACGCGGCGAGACGTGGAGCTTTTCGCGGTGGCCTCGGGCGACCTGAACCCCTCGCACCTCGACGAGACGTTTGCAAGCGATCCTCGTTTCCAAGGCGTTGTGGCGCATAATCTTCTCAGCGGCGCGTTGATTTCCGCTGTGCTGGGCACGCAATTGCCGGGACCCGGCACCGTGTACCTGGAACAGGACCTCAAGTTTCTCCACCTGATCCGGCCCGACGATACGCTGACGGTGCGCGTCACGGTGCGGACCAAAGACGCCTCGACAAAACGAGTCGTCCTGGACTGCATCGGCACAAATCAAGACGGGCGCGAGGTCATCGCGGGCACCGCCCACGTCATCGCCCCCACCAAAAAGTTCAAAGCGGCGGTTGAGATGCCGTCGCTTCGGCCCACGGAGCACGACAACCTCCGGCTGTTGATCGAGCAAACCAAGCACCTGCCGCCCCTCTGCACGGCGGTTGTTCATCCGTGCGACCAGAACTCGCTGCAAGGGGCGCTGGATGCCGCTTCCGAGGGGCTTATCGTTCCCATTCTTGTGGGGCCCGAGGCCAAGATTCGCGCGACCGCCGAAGCGTGCGGGGCCTCCCTCGCGGGCATTGACATCCTCAGCGTGCCGCATAGCCATGCGGCGGCGGACAAGGCCGTGGAGCTTGCCCGGACCGGCAAAGTCGGGGCGATCATGAAGGGCAGCCTGCACTCGGACGAAATCCTCGGGGCCATCATCAGCCGCGAGGGTGGGCTTCGGACCGATCGGCGCATGAGCCACGTGTTCGCGATGGACGTGCCCACGTACAAATGGCCGCTCCTCATCACCGACGCAGCGCTGAACATCCTGCCGGGGCTTTTGGACAAACGCGACATTTGCCAAAACGCGATTGACCTCGCGCACGATCTGGGGATGGAGCTGCCGCGCGTGGCGATTCTAGCGGCTGCCGAAACCGTCAGCGCCACCATGCCCGCAACGCTTGATGCAGCCGCGCTTTGCAAAATGGCCGAACGTGGCCAAATCACGGGCGGGCTTCTGGATGGCCCCTTGGCGTTCGATAACGCCATCAACGCCGAGGCCGCACGGGTCAAGGGAATTATCTCACCCGTCGCGGGGCAGGCCGACGTCCTGGTCGTGCCGAACATCGAATCGGGCAACATGCTCGTCAAACAATTGGATTACCTGGCCGCAGCCGAATCCGCCGGAATCGTGCTGGGTGCGCGCGTGCCCGTCATGCTGACCAGCCGAGCTGACAAAGCCCACGCACGGCTTGCGTCCGCTGCGCTGGCCGTGTTGTCGGCTGCGGGGGCGGCCCGCCGTCTCGCTTCGCAAATTGCAGCAGGAAAGGCGTAAATCCCATGCATGCCACGGCCTCCAACGATTCCGCGTGCCTGTTGGTTCTGAATTGCGGATCCTCCAGCATCAAGTTCGCGCTGTTTGACGGCGAGGGACGCACCCTTCTGGGCAAGGGCGGCGTCAGCGGCGTCGGCGTCAACGCCGTGCTGTCCGCCAAGGGCCCCGTGTTCGAAAACGGTGCGCCGCCCCCTCCGGTGATGCCGCCCAAGTGCCCCAACGTAACCGAGGCCGCGCAAATCCTGATCGGCTGGCTGGAGGCCTGCATCCCGCCGCGCAAAATCACAGCCGTGGGCCATCGTGTTGTCCACGGCGGAAAGCGCACCGCGCACGCCCGCGTGACACCGGCCTTGCTGGACGAGCTCCGCGCCCTGATCCCGCTTGCGCCTTTGCATGAGCCCTACAACATCGCGGGCATTGAGATTCTTCAAAAACTGCACCCTCACGTGCCACAGGTCGCGTGTTTCGACACGGCGTTTCACACGACGGTCCCGGCGCTTCACAAACGCTTCGCGTTACCCCGCGAGTGGCACGACAAGGGCGTGCAGCGCTACGGGTTCCACGGGCTTTCGTACGAGTACATCGCAAGCCGTCTGCACGCGGTCGCGCCGCATGCGTTCAAGGGCCGGTCGCTCGTCGCCCACCTTGGCAACGGGTCGAGTCTCTGCGGACTTAAGGGCGGCACGAGTTTTGAAACCTCCATGGGGTTTTCGGCGCTCGATGGCCTGGTGATGGGCACGCGGACGGGCGCGCTCGACCCCGAGGTGATTTTCTACATGCTGCACGAAGCGGGCCTCTCCCGGCCCGAGGTGGAAACGATTTTGTGGAAGAAGTCGGGGCTTTTGGGCGTCTCGGGGCTGAGCTCGGACATGGGCGTTTTGCTCGCCAGTGACACCCCCCACGCCGCCGAAGCCGTTGACTTGTTCTGTTGGCGTCTGACCCGCGAGGCAGGCGGCATCATCAGCCTTCTGGGGGGCCTGGACTCCCTGGTGTTCACGGCGGGCATTGGTGAACACGCCGTGGCCATTCGTGCCCGCGTCGCCAAAAGCCTCGCGTGGACCGGCATGGCGCTCGACCCCAAGGCCAACGCCAACGTGGAGGGCAAGGGCGAGGTTTTGATCTCAACGCATTACAGCCCCGTGGAAATTTGGGTGATCCCCACGGACGAGGAAGGCGTCATCGCTCGCCACACCAAGGCATTGACGGCTTAGGATTCCGCTGAAGGGCCGTGAGGATTCATGACCGACGACGGACGACAGCCCCCTTTCTCCCCTCCCCGGTGGCGGGCCGATGTGTACGCACGGCGGCGAGCGAATCTGCGGGCGCGGCAGCGCATCACCCAAGCCACGCGTCGGTGGTTCGATTCCGAAGGATTCACGGAAGTGGACACCCCGGCGTTGCAGGTTGCCTCGGGTGGAGAGGTGCATGTGCACCCCTTTCGGACCGACCTCCGCGATCCGCACGGCGGCCCTCCCCGGACGCTCCATCTTGCAACAAGCCCCGAATTCGCGATGAAAAAACTCCTCGTGGCGGGAGAGACCCAGATTTTCCAACTCGCCCACGCCTTTCGCAACGGTGAGCGGTCCCCCCTCCACCACCCCGAGTTTACGATGCTGGAGTGGTACCGCGCCGGAGGCACGCTGGAGGACCTGCAGCGCGATTGCCGCGCCCTTGTCCTCACGGCCGCACACGCCGTGGAAGGACCAGAAACCGCACCCAAGCCCGTGGTGTTTCGGGATGCGACGTGTGAGATTTTCGGCCCGTGGGAGACCCTGTCCGTCGCGGACGCTTTCACGCGCTACGCACGTATTGACCTTTTGGCGACGGCCCCGGATCCCTTGGCCCCGTCCGCCGAGCTCCTTGCGCCCCGCGTTCAGGCCCTCGGGCTTCGCGTGGCCCCGGATGATCGGTGGGAGGACCTCTTTTTTCGCGTGATGGGCGCGAAAATCGAGCCGTTTCTCGGCCTGGATCACCCCACGTTTCTGACCGACTACCCGATCAGCCTGGCTGCACTGGCCCGCCCCAAACCGAACGATACGCGTCTAGCCGAGCGGTTTGAGCTTTACATTGCTGGCGTAGAGATCGCGAACGCTTTTGGCGAACTGGGGGACGCCGCCGAGCAGCGCCGCCGGTTCAAGGCCGACAGTGCCCTGCGCCAACGCCTCTACGGTGAATCACTACCGATGGACGAGGACTTTCTGGCCGCGCTCGAGGCCGGGCTTCCCCCCTCGGCGGGAATCGCGCTGGGATTCGATCGCCTCGTGATGCTGCTGGTCGGTGCCGTGCACATCGAAGACGTCCTGTGGTTACCCGTCGCCTGAACGCACGGGGGCCGTTTGATTCCGGCGTTCACGATCGGCTGGACCCACGCTATTGGTCGTCGCCGTTTCCAAGGCCAACCCACGCATCGCGCACGGCATCGTGGTGGGCCTGCGGATCGTAGCGCGTCACGGGCAAAGCCAACGCCTCGGCGGTCAGGATCCCCACGGCGGATCGCACCAGCAGAAGACCAACCTGCTCATCGTGCCGCGCTTGGACAAGGGCCACCCGAGCGTCCAACGCCTCTTGTTCAGCGTTCAAGACATCCAGCGTCGTGCGCGTGCCCGCCTTGGATTCCTCCCGCACCCCCTCAAGGGCGAGTTCAGCCGCTTTCACGGCGGCTTCATCGGACGTCCTCGCCGCACGAGCCGTCATCAAAGCCTGCCACGCCGCGATTCCCGTCGCACGGGCGCGCCGACGCACATCGGCCAGCTCCAACCGGAATTGGCTGGCCGTCTGCTTAGCCGCCCGCGTGCGGGCGTAATCCGCCCCCGAACGGTAGAGCGGAACCGTCAGCTGGGCCTCCGCGCTCACCACATCTTGGCGTTGAGGAGCCGCCGAGCTTTGATCCCACCCGCGCGACACCGCCCCCACCAGATTGACCTCGGGCAAAAGATTGCCTTCGGTCACGGTCACGGTCTCACGTCCCGCCGTTTCCGTGAACGCCGCCGCCCGTACATCGGGCGCGTCCGTCTCAGCGAGCGTCGCAACCCTGTCGACCGTGGCAAGACCTTCCGGAATCGCCAAGGTCGGCGTCTCCAGCGTTCCCGGCAACGTCCCCACAAGACTTGCGTACGTGGCCCGCACGTTCGCAAGGGTGCCCTCGGCCTGAATACGGGCCGCCGTTGCACGTTCCAAACGCGCCTCAGCCTGGCTCACGTCCGTCTTGGTCACCTCGCCGACTTGAAATCGATCCCGCGTGGCGGCGAGCTGCTCGCGCAAAACGGTTTCGTTGTGCTGCTGCAAATCCAACACGGCTTGGTTGTGCAAAACATCCAAGTAAGCCGTGCCGACATTCAGAAAAAGCTGCTGCTCAGCGGCCTGCAACAAGGCCCGCTGCGCCTTCACCTGCGCTTCGGCGGCCCGCACGCCCGCGACGGTGCGAAAACCGCGAAAAACGGGTTGCGTCACCTGAACGCCCACGCTGCGCGGCGTGAGATTGCGCGTGCCCTGCCCACGAAGATCAAGCGAGCGGGTCCCGGCCGAGGCGTTGGCGTTCACACTGGGGCGCCACCCGCTCAGGGCCTCGGCCACGCCCTCGTCCACGGCCCGCAGCGCCGCGCGTTGGGCCTGAAGTCCCGGATTCGTCTGGTAGGCCTGCACGAGGGCCTGCTGCAACGTCTCAACCTCTGCACGGGCCACCGACCCGCCACCGCCGACCGCGAGGGCCATGAGGAGAACACGCGCAAGGATTCGAAGGGGAGATGCGAAAGTCAACATGGACCGACCCTTACCGCATTTTCCCGGCTCATGCCACCGGGTTCTGAGTCCCGGCCCTGGCCGCCACGCGTGGGGGCCGCATGTGGGGCTGCGTGTGGGATTGACAAACATCCGGGGTTGCCGTTCCTTCAGTCGTTCTTTTAAGGTTCCACGCGTCCCGCGCTTCCAAGGAGGTCCCATGTCGTTCCTGCCCGATGCCCTTTCGTTCATCTCCTCCGCTCTGGCCGCCGACCCCGTTACGCCCGTGACGGCCGCAGCGACCGCCGTCGCCTCGACACCCGTGCCGCCCAGCGAGCCCGTCGAGGGCTCGCTCGTGATGAAGTTCTTGCCGTTGGTTTTGATTCTGGTTGTCTTTTACCTCCTCCTCATTCGTCCCCAACAAAAGAAGCTGAAGGAACAAGAGGGCATGCTGGGGTCCCTGAAGAAAGGCGATAAAGTCATCACCGCCGGGGGCATTGTCGGCTCCATCGTCCGGACCGAGGGCGACAAGTACCTGATTGTTGAAATCGCCCCTAACGTGGACATCAAAGTCGTGCGCTCCACGGTCGTCAGCTTGGCCGACCCCGGCAACGTGTCCAAGGGCGTGCTTGCCAACAAGAACGATAAACCCCACGACAAAGACAAAGCCACGGACAAACCCCATGCCAAAGCGCACGACAAACCCAAGGACTAACTCTCCAAGGGCCTGTTAGCCACGCCGATCGTTCCTAACCTCGTGAGATTCCCGCGCCATGGTGTACCTCGACCGCTGGAAAGTCATTCTCATCCTCGGTGTGTGCGCGTGGGGCCTTTTGACCGCCGCGCCCAACCTGTTGGGACCCGAGACCCGCGCGGCCCTGCAACGCCACGCGCCCGCGTTCATCCCCTCCCAAAGCGTGAATCTGGGGCTTGATCTGCGGGGCGGTTCGTACCTGCTTTTGGAAGTGGAAACCCAGGCCGTCATCGAGGAGCGTCTTCAATCGCTGGTGGATCAGGTCCGCACCGAATTGCGCGGAGCGCGGATCGGGTACACCGAACTGGGGCGACACGATCAAACCGTGCAGTTCAAGCCCGCCAACCCCGATCAAGCCGGGGCCGCGCGTGACCTGATTCGCAAGATTGATTCCACGCTGGATGTCCAAACCACGGACGGGTGGGTTGTCCTCAGCATCCCGGAATCCGAACGCCTCGCCCGCGAACGCGCCGCGCTGGGCCAATCCATCGAAATTGTCCGCCGACGCATTGACGAAACGGGCACGCGCGAGCCCTCCATTCAGGGCCAGGGAACCAACCGAATCCTCGTTCAGCTTCCCGGTGTGGAAGACCCTGGGCACATCAAGAAGCTTCTGGGCCAGACGGCCAAGCTGACCTTCCGTTTGGTGGAAGACCGCAGCCAGGACTCCCACGCGCCGACCCCACCGGGAACCGAGCGCCTGCCCTCTGCCGAACAAGACGGCCTGTTCTGGATCGTGCAAAAGCGCGTCATGGTGTCGGGTGACACGTTGGTCGACTCGCAGCCCTCGTTCCAAGAAAGCGAGGCCGTTGTCAGCTTTCGCTTTGATTCCCTCGGCGGCAAGCGGTTTGCCGAGGCCACCCGCGCCAACGTCGGGCGGCCTTTTGCGATTGTCCTCGACAACAAAGTCATCAGCGCCCCCGTGATCCGGGAGCCCATCTTGGGGGGAAGCGGAGTCATCTCGGGCCACTTCACCACGCAATCGGCCAGCGACCTCGCCCTGCTCCTCCGCGCGGGCGCCCTGCCCGCCCCCATCAAAGTGCTGGAAGAGCGAACCGTGGGCCCCGGACTCGGCGCGGACTCGATTCGGTCAGGGGCCGTCTCCAGCGTCATCGGCCTGGCCCTCGCGGGGACGTTTTTCGTGGTGTACTACGGTCTTTTCGGCGTGTTTGCGGCCCTCGCGCTGATCATCAACATCGTGCTTTTGTTCGGCGCGTTGTCGTTTCTGCAAGCGACGCTCACGCTCCCCGGCATTGCGGGAATCGTCCTCACCATCGGCATGTCGTTCGACGCGAACGTCTTGGTGTTTGAACGCATTCGGGAAGAGCAAAGCCTGGGCCGTTCGCCGATTGCCGCGATTGACGCAGGCTACAACCGCGCGCTTTCCGCCATCATGGACGCCAACATCACGACCTTGATCGCCGCTGTCTTTCTGTTCATGTTCGGCTCGGGTCCCGTGCGCGGATTTGCCGTCACGCTTGGCCTCGGGATTCTCACGGCGCTTTTCTCGTCCCTCATGGTCACGCGCCTGATCACCGTCGTTTGGCTGCGCGTCAAACGGCCCAAGGTGATCCCGCTGTAACCGTTTGATACCCTTCTCGAGTCTCCTTTTGCTGAACGTTTACAGGCCCTTGAAGTCAAGTCTTCATCCATGGGAGAATCTCCCCAAGAGAGGGGGGATGAGGTTTTTGGCCCTTGGCGAGGGGGCGGTGAGTTTTGTCCGGGTGACGCATGTTCAATAAAAACACATTGGCCCTGCGCCATGATATCGCTGTTCTTTACGGACAGGCCCCGTGGTCCCAGCGATTGCTCGGTGCCTTGCGCCCTTTGATTTGTCCTTTTGACGAAGTGCTGAACGAGGTGCTGCCCACCTCGGCCCGCGTTCTCGACATCGGCTGCGGCAATGGGCTGTTGTTGAACGTGCTCGCGCACCGCAAAAAAATCGCCTCGGGGCAAGGGGTGGATATCAACCCGGCAGCGTTGGCCATCGCCCAACGCGTTGCCACGCGGTTTGGCTTTTCGCATCTCACGTTTGATCGTATCACCGGGGTCGACTCCTTGCCCTCGGACGTGCACGACGTGATTTTGATGGTGGATGTTTTGCACCACGTCCCCCGTCTTCAGCAACAAAAACTGTTCCTCGCGGCCGCTTCGCGCTTGGCCCCCCGAGGACGTTTGATCTACAAAGATATGGCCGCGCAACCCTTGGGCTACGCAGCGGTGAATGGTCTGCACGATTTTGTCGTGGCGCGGCAGATCATCCACCATGTCCCTCTGGCCCGTGTTCAAGGTTGGGCGGCCGAGGCGGGGCTGCGCACACTGCGCCAAGGGGCCAAGCGGTACCTGGCCTACGCCCACGAATGGCTCGTTTTGGAAAAACGCCCGTGATGATTCCCGCTCTGCCCGTTGGGGTGCTGGTTGGTGGCGCTGTTCTGGCGAACAGCTTGGCGACGCTTTTGTTGCGGCAAGCGGTGCAGACTCCGCTGTCGGTGCTCAACGCCTTCCCCTTCTTACCGTTGCCAACCCTCGCTTTTGGCGGCGCGGCGCTGTCTTTTTACATGGCCGCCTTTGTCTTTTATGGCCTCGCCCTGCAACGCTTGCCCGTTGGTCTCGCGTACCTTCTGATCACATCACTGACTCAGACGGTTCTGCTCGTTTATGGCCTCAGCGTTCTCCGCGAGAAGATGGACAGCGTGATGGGGTTGGGAATCATTTTGACCATGGTGGGACTTGGGCTCATCGCGAGTCACATGGGACGTTAAGCCAAAACACTTACGTCGTGCCTGTCTGTTGGGGTGAACTCGGTTGGCCTTTTGCTGGACGAGGGCGGCGAAGGGTGTTTGCCCCCCTCCGGGGGGTTTGGTAGGATGCCGAAGGCCGTTGGTTTAAGGGCGAAGGAGAGTCCCCGTGGGTTTCAGTCTTTGGCATCTTCTGGTTGTCCTTTTGGTTGTGCTGGTGGTGTTCGGAGCGGGCAAGCTGCCGAACGTCATGGGTGATCTTGGCAAGGGCCTGCGCAATTTCAAGGCAGGGCTGAACAACGACCCCCTCCCGCCCCCTTCTTCCACCCTCGCCTCGCCGCCCCCGGTTGATCGCGTGACCGAACGGGAGGCCCCTCCCCGCGTGCCGGGACCGCCGTCCTCCGATTCACCTCCTCCGTCGGCTTAAGAACCATGTTCGGATTTGGCGGAGGCGAACTGCTGGTCATCGGGATCGTCGCGCTGGTCGTCCTCGGGCCGCGCGACCTGCCGCGTGTCGCGCACAGGCTTGGACGTTGGACCCGCGCCGCACGCCGAACGTTGGGGGATCTTCGAGCCGCGTTTGAGACCATGAGCGACGAGGTCGCTCGCGAACCCGAACCGCCTCCCGCTCCTCCCTCCCGACCACGCTCCGCCAAACCTTCACCCGACGCACTTCCCCCGGCCTCTGATTTTGGGGTCCCTGCGCCCTCCCCTTCCCCACCCCCTCCCGACCCGGCCCCACCTCCAACCGGGGGTTCAGCGCCATGAGCCCCGAAGCCTTGGATCCCGCGAATTTTGAGAGCTTGGACGTCCTCAAGGCGCAGGCCGCCGAAGCCCCCCTCAACGACGGCCCCGAAGGACCCGCTGAGGACCCAGGTGCACCGCTCGCACGGCAGACGCTGCTGGAGCATCTGATCGAAGCACGCAAGCGCCTCATCATCTGTTTCGGGGCCCTGTTAGCAGGATCGTGCCTTGCGTACCTTTTTGCGCCCGAGATTTACGCGTTCCTCGCGCAACCGCTGGCCGATGCGGGGGCCAGTGAGCCGCGCCGCATGATCTACACGGGCCTGACCGAGGCCTTCGTCACGTACCTCAAACTGGCGCTCTGGGGAGGAACGTTTTTCGCCCTCCCCGTGATCGCTTGGCAACTGTGGCTCTTTGTCGCACCCGGCCTTTACCGCGACGAACGGCCCGTTTTCCTCGGCTTTTTGATCGCCTCACCCCTGCTTTTCCTCACGGGCGCGGCTCTCGCGTATTTTTTCGTGTTTCCCCTCGCGTGGCGTTTTTTCCTCGGGTTCGAATCCCCCGCCGGGCCCGAGAACCTGCCCATTCAGCTGGAAGCCCGCGTCAGCGAATACCTGTCGCTTTCCATGACTCTCCTTCTCGCGTTCGGGATCGCGTTTCAGCTTCCGGTCCTTTTGTTGATGCTCATCAGGGCGAAGATTCTCTCGTCCATGACGCTCAAACGTTTCCGACGCTACGCCATTGTCCTCGCGTTCGTGGTGGCCGCCGTCCTCACGCCCCCCGACGTCGTCAGCCAGCTCTGCTTGGCCGTCCCGCTTTTGCTGCTCTACGAAGGGTCCATCCTCGCCGCCCGTTGGATCGAACCCACCCCCGCGCCGCCCGAGGCGATGGGCCTGGATCCCGATTCTGAGTCCTAACGCATCAAATGTGCCCCGCCGTCCACAGGAAGGATCACGCCCGTCAGGGCCGGGTTCATGAGCAAGAACGCAACCGCCTCGCCCACCGCTTCGGGCGGAAGGGGCCGCCGAAGGGGGGTTGCCTCCAGAAGCGCCTGAAAATGCGTCGCACTTTCACGGGGGCTTGGTAAGATCGGCCCAGGATCAACGCCGTTCACCCGAACCCTCGGCGCGTAGGTCCGGGCCAAGTCCAACGTCGCGCGGCGGAGCGCCTGTTTGCTGGCTCCGTAGGCCTGAAACGTCGGTGGTGCCTCGGTACCGTCCAGCAGGTTCACGATAGCCGCTTCATTCCCGTGCAGCGCCGCCCTCTCCTGAATCCACGCGCTGAGACGCAAGGGAACCTCCAGGTTGATTCCACGATGCCGGGAGCCATCCGGGTCCTCGGTATCCGGCACAAACAACGCCGCGTTATTCACCAGCGCCGTCAGCGGCCCATCCAGCTTCGCCCCCAACGCGCACAAAGCCTCCACGTCCTCGGGCCGAGTCAGATCGGCCTGAACGACAGCGACCCGGCCCCCCAAGGCCCGAACAACCTCCGCCGTCTGCCGCAAATCGTCATCCTCCTGCCGAGCGTGCAGAACGATGTCCCACCCCTTTTCCGCCAACGCCCACGCCGTCCTCCGCCCCAGCCGCCGCGCCGCACCTGTCACCAGCGCCCAACCCCGGCGTTCATCGCCCCCCGCCGATGTCATGCCCGCCTCACGTCAAAATCAATGCGCGGGTCCGTCACCATGTAGAGCATGTCCCCCACCAGGTTGGTCACAAGCCCCACCAGCGTGAAGACATACAGCGTTCCGAACATCACGGGATAATCGCGATTCATCGCGGCCTCAAACCCCAAAAGGCCCAAGCCATCCAACGAGAAAATCACCTCGATCAGCAGTGCGCCGGTGAACAAAATTCCGACAAACGCCGCCGGGAATCCCGCGATCACAATCAGCATCGCGTTGCGAAACACATGCCCGTAAAGCACGCGGCGCTCGGTCAACCCCTTGGCGCGAGCGGTCAGGACGTATTGTTTGTGAATCTCGTCCAGAAACGCGTTTTTGGTGAGCAGCGTGAGACTCGCAAACCCACCAATCACCAACGCCGTGATGGGCAACGTGATGTGCCAAAAGTAATCGGCAATGCGCGCGGGCCACGCCAAATCTGCCCAATTTTCCGACACGAGTCCCCGAAGCGGAAACCAATCCGCGTACCGCCCGCCCGCGAACAGAACCACCAGCACAACCGCGAACAGAAAACTTGGGATCGCGTGCCCGACAATCACCACCGCGCTGGAGAGCGCATCAAAGGGCGTTCCGTCCTTCACGGCTTTGCGAATGCCAAGCGGGATGGACACCAGGTAAACGAGCAGCGTCGTCCAAAGCCCCAGCGAGATCGAAACCGGCAGTTTGCTTGCGACCAGATCCATCACGCGTTCGTCCCGAAAATAGGACGTGCCGAAATCAAACCGCAGGTAACGGCCCATCATGGTCCCAAAACGTTCATAGAGCGGCTTGTCGAACCCGAACTGAACCTCCAGCTCGTGAATAAGCTCGGGGTCCACGCCCTGCGCCCCCCGGTAACGGCTAGAAGTCGCCCCCACCGCCGCCTCGTGCCCACGGTCCGCCATGCCTGGAGCTTGCGTCTCTCCGCCCGAACCACCCCCGAAACGCACCGTCGCTTCCACCGCGTTTCCTTGAAGCCGCGCAACGATTTGCTCAATCGGTCCGCCCGGAGCGGCCTGCACAATCAGGAAATTCAGCGCCATGATTCCAAACAGAGTCGGAACGATCAGCGCAAGGCGACGGAGGAGGTACATCAGCATGGGATTCGAAGGCCTCGGATCCGGAAACCCAACAAAAAACCCGCGTCTTCAGGCTGAAGCGCGGGCGCAGTTATCCATGCGTTTGTCTATAGGCCCCTTTCGACCCAAAAGCAAGAAAAATCGTACAAGAAAAAGGGCCAAAAGCACCGTCGGGACGTCCCTCATAAGGCCCCTTTCTCCAGCACCAAAAAGTCCCACGTTGGGACACCCACCGAACCGCCCCGCCACGACGAGGGCAGGTTTTCAACCGCGTGGACAATCCGCAACCCCGCCCTTTGAATCTTCGGGGTTAACGTCGCGACTGTCGTTGGAAACATCAGGCGGGCCGGATCGGTTTGTTGCCGCAAACTGAGGAACACGCGCCCGCACGGTTCCAGAATCGCGCTCAACGCCACCATGGCCGAATCGTGGTCGTCTTCCGGCACGTGCATCAAAACCGACGAGAGGAGAGCAAACCGAAATCTCGCTTCAGGCACACTGCGTCGGACGTTCCAAAGATCGGGCAACGCGTCGTCCACCCACGTCACGGCGGAGTTCGCGTCGGGGCGTTGCTGAGCAAACCGCCGCAGGGCCGCCGAGGGCTCCACCGCCGTCATCGTGTAACCCCTGTGCGCCAAAAACGTCGCGTCGCGCCCATCGCCCGCCCCAATATCCACCCCCCGACAGGGAGGCAGAGGAAAAAACGGAAGAAAAAGCCGCAGGGCCTCTTCGCTGGTCGCCTGCCGCCACAAACGGCTGTACCCCTCGGGGTCGGCCTCATAGGGCGCAAGAATCTGGGATAAGGAAGGCTTCGGCATCGCGCTCTCCGGCAATCACGTGTTCGATTCTCTGGGAGGGAACGGGGGACGTGTCAATGGGCGAGACCAGCTCTTGATGCACGAACCACGTCCGCTGCCGTTTGGCGTAATGCCGCGTGGCGAGTTGCGTTTCCCTCAAGGCGGCCTGCAACGAACACGCGCCGTCCACGAAACGCCCGAACTCCCGAAGGCCCAGGATTTTGGAGGCGGGCACGGCGGGGTCCAACCTCCGCGCCTGAAGCTCGCGCACCTCGTCCAGAGCGCCCTCCTCCACCATCCGCACCAAGCGCCGATCACACGCGGCATAGACCTCCTCACGCGGGGGGAGAACCAGAAACCCGCGCACGTCATAGCGCTCCGCGACACCTCCCCGAGGCGGCTGGGTTTTCCACCACGCCAACGTCTTGCCCGTCGTGAGCAAAACTTCGTACGCCCGCAAAAGGCGCTGACGGTCCGAAGGGAGCGCAGCGGATTCCTCCTCCGTCAGCCCCCGTTGACCCATTGCCGCCCGCAGAGCCTGGACACCCCCCTCGGCCTCCAGCGCCCGCGCCTCGGCGCGGACCTCGGGCGGCACGTCAGGAATGGGCGCAAGGCCCTCAACAAGGGCCTTCAGGTAAAGCCCCGTGCCGCCGACGACAATGGGTACGCGCCCCGCTTCAGCACAACGCGTCAGGGCTTTGTGAACCTCCGGCAACCACCGCCCGACCGAAAACGGCTCAGCGGGGTCCACGAACCCATAAAGGTCATGCGGCACCGACGCTCGCGCCTCCGCCGAGGGCTGGGCCGTCAACCGAGGAGCGCCCGCATACACCTGCATCGCGTCGGCGTTGAGGATCGTCCCACCGATTTTTTTCGCCCACGCTAACGCCAGCGCCGATTTGCCCGAGGCCGTCGGCCCGCCAATCAGGATGAGGGGAGGCCTGCAAGCATCGGAAGTAGCGGGGTTTTTGTTCATAGCTTGACGCCCCGTCGCGCACGGCCCTGAAGCCCCCGCGCCAAGGCAAGACCGAGCGCGAGGGCACCGCCCAGGATCAACGGGGCCCAACGCCCCCCGCGCTCAAAAAGCGTCGGCACGGCCAAAGCGCGGGGCAGATCGGCGTCCAGCACAGCGGGCGATTCAGGACCTATGCGCGCCGTCACGCGCCCCCACGGATCCACGATTCCCGTGAAGCCCTCGTTCGCCACGCGCACGAGAGGCACCCCTTCCTCGACCGCGCGGGCGGCGGCCATGGCCCAATGCTGCGCCGGACCGATGGTGCCGTGGTACCAGGCATCGTTGGTGACATTCAGCAACCAACCTGGACGGTCCTCGGGGTCGAGCGCCGCGCCTGCGAAAATCGCCTCGTAGCACACGAGCGGGCTGAACGGAGGAACGCCGGGGACGCGGAGCGTACGCGGCCCCTCGCCCGCCGTGAAATCCATCCCCACCGCCGAGGTCGCCCATACGGGCAAAAACGCACGGAAGGGAATATACTCGCCAAAGGGGACAAGATGCGCCTTGTCGTAAGCGCCGACGACGTTCCCATGAGGGTCCAGAACCAGAAGCGCGTTGGTGTAGGTGGGGCGTTCGAGCCTTGACGGTGCAGCAACGGCGGACAGTTCGTTCGGAAATCGGTGGCGCACGGCTCCCGTCAACAGGTAAGCCGAGGGCGCGACCGCACGCAACCGATCCATGATCCGGGCCCGGACCTCGGGCATTTCCATCAAATAAAACGCCGTCGCGGTTTCGGGCCACAGGATGTGCGTGGGCGGCGTGCCGACGGGGGACGTGACGGACAACACCACCAGCGAATCGAGGTTGGCCTCGCGTTGCCCCGGTACCCACTTCAACGCCTGCTCGGTTCCGGGTTGCACCAAGCGCAACCGCGCCCCCGGCACAACGTTTTCGTTGGGGAGGGGAGCCAACTGCAAACGCACCACGCCCCAAACCGCAAGGCCCCCTAAAAGCAGGGCACCGAGGCCAACCAGAGCGACCCCCGATCGGCGCGACGAAGGCAGAGTGGGATTGTCACCTCGACGTCGCCAAGGGCTCAGAGCCGCTGGCGCAAAAGCCGCAAGAATCGTCAGAAACGTCAGCCCCTCGATCCCGATGAGACTCGTGGTTTGAAGGACGGGGAGAACGCCGCTCCAGACATACCCCAAAAGGTCCCAGGGAAAGCCCGTCACAAGATGCGCCCGCGATTCTTCCGCCGCGAACCACACCAGAGCCAACGTCAGGGTGCCGCGTGTTCCTTCGACCCCCAGCCGCTTGGCCGCTGCCGTCGCCGCGCCGTAGACGAGCGCCAAGAGAGCCGGAAGCCCCATCACCGCCAACGGGAGGACCCACCAGAATTGCCGAATATCGACGAACAGCGCCCCGGCGATCCAATGGAACGAGACCCCCATCTCACCGAACGCGAACAACCAACCCAGACCGAACGCACCTCCTCCTGTGCGCGTTTGCCGGATCAACATCGCCAAAGCAGGGAACGTGACCAGCAACAGCGGCACGGCATGAAAAGGCGGAAACGCCAACGCCGTCAGAAGGCCGAGAACAAACGCGGCGAGGAAGGGGAAGGCCTGACTCCCTCGCCCCCCGGAGGGGGGAGAGGGTTGGGATGAGGAGGGGGCGAAACATGAACATACTTTACTCAGGAGCCAAGAAAACCGTGTGGTCCCATCAGGTGAGGTGCAGGTCGTGAAGGAGGCGCGGCGCGACTCCCTCTCCCCTTGAGGGAGAAGGCCGGGGTGAGGGGTTCCTGAACAAAAAAGTGTGCTGAACATCTTACGAATCCCTTGTTTTTACGCCCCCTAACCCTCTCCCTCGGGGGGGAGAGGGGACACTGCCGCACGTTCCGCAACCGTCGTGCCCGAAAACCGACGCCCCTTTTATCGGAAGTTGGTTCTACGTGTGGGGAACAACGAGGTGGGAATCGGACAGGCGTACTGAGAACAATCAACGCGTTTTGCGCGACAGCACGTTCTGTGCGTGTCCCCCTCACCAGGGCCCTCTCCCCCTCCGGGGGGCGAGGGAGTCATGCTGCACCTTCTTTGACGTGCGGTGTTAAAAAGCTTTGTTTACGCCGCCCCAGCACTCGCAGCGGGTTCAAAGGGAAGGCGCGGCAGCAAGAAGGAATCCCGCACGTGGTGCTGAGCCAACAGACGGTCCATGTACCCGCTGCTCGTCATGTCCTTCATGGCAACGTCCAGAATCGGTTTCAGCCACGATGCCCCCAAAGCGCACGCCCACGTGTCTTCAAAGACGCGCAGGGGCCTTTTCAGCGGGACCGCCCGCAACCGTCCGGGGTTTTTGGCGATGTAGTCTTTGGCAACGGATCGTTCCAGAAAGGCAGCATCGGCTTTTCCGGTCACAACGTTCTCGGCCATCAAGGAGAGATCGGCGGTGTTCGGGAGGTTGACAACCGAAGCATGAGGAAAATCACTGGCCTGAATCGACTGCGCCAACTCACCGTCAATCGTCACAATGCGCGCCGTTGGATCGTTCAGACGTCCTAGATCGTTATCGAATCGATGGTCTTCCGGTCGTACGTAGGCTTCCACCGACGAATAGAACGCTGGATGGGAAAACTCAACGACTTTAGCCCTGTTCGGGTTCGGCCATATGCCACACACCATGATGTCGAATCGGTCTGTCCCCAAGTCAGTGGGAAACGTGGACCAGGTGCTTTCCTCGGTCCATGTAACGTTCCACGCAACCATTTCGCCAAAACGGTGCGTGATGTCCGCAAAAATACCAGACACGGCTTTTGTCGAAGGATCGACTCGAAGGGAAGGACCGTTGGGGATGTACCCGCAGCGAATCTGACGCGTATCCAAAATGCGTTCGGCGCGGTCCTTCACCCGTTGGGCGGAAGGCTCGGTGGCCTTGTGTGTTGTTGGCCCAACGGTTGCGCCCGAGGCTGCCCCCGCGAGGCTCGCCAAAATCAAGGTCATAAAGCTGCGTCGGTCCATGGTCTTCATCCTTCCCGGAAAAGAGGGGCGTTGGCGGAGGGCATTCTAACCCCATGTCCCTCGGCCCACCAAGAACAAAAACGCTTTCGTGATGGTATCCGCAGCCTCGCGCTATAATGGCGAGAAAGCGGAGACCCAAAGGGCCGGAAAAGACCCTGCGATACGCCCTCTCACCCCTCGCGGATTCCTGCTTTCTCCCAATCCGCCGTGAACTGGGCGAGGCCGGAGGTGGTCAGGGGGTGGGCGAACATTTGCCGCAACGTAGAGGGCGGCAGCGTCGCCACATGCGCCCCGAGCTTGGCGGCGGCCACGACATGCGCGGGCCCGCGAACCGAGGCCACCAGCACCTCGGTTGTAAACGCGGGGTAGGCCTTGAAAATCGTCACGATGTCGGCAATCAGGCTCATCCCGTCCTCGCCAATATCGTCCAACCTGCCCACAAACGGCGAGACAAACGTCGCCCCGGCTTTGGCGGCCAGGATCGCTTGAGCTGCCGAAAAGCACAACGTCACATTGACCTTCACGCCCTCGGCGCTGAGGGTCTTGCACACGCGCAACCCCGCAGGCGTCAGCGGCACTTTCACGGCGATGTTCGGGGCGAGACTCGCCAGTGCCCGACCTTGGGCCAGCATGGGCTCGGCCTCGCTCGCGGTCACTTCCGCGCTCACGGGTCCCGGCACCAGCGCCGCAATCGCTCGCACGAGGCTGATGAAATCCTTGTGCCCCGATTTGGCGACCAACGAGGGATTCGTCGTCACCCCGTCCACAAGCCCCGTGGCGCTCAGCTCGCGAATCGCGTCAAGGTCGGCGGTATCGAGAAAAAACTTCATGCAAAGCTCCTACCGGGAAACAAAGGGAAAAGCCCCCTACCCTACAAACCCTCCGCCCTTCGCGCAAACGGCCCATCTTCTATCCTCCGCCGTCCGGTGATAGACAGAACAGCGAACGGACGACGCAAGGAGCACGCGGCATGGAATGGATCACTTCGCTGAAGGCGCTGGGCACAGGGTACGTGGTGCCCTTCCTGATCGTTCTGACGGTCGTCGTGTTCGTGCACGAATTCGGGCACTACCTGGTTGCGCGCCTCTGCGGTGTGCGCGTGACGGCGTTTTCGCTGGGGTTTGGCAAGGCGTGGATCAAGCGGCGCGACAAGCACGGCACCTCGTGGCAAATCGGGTGGCTGCCGCTTGGGGGCTACGTCAAAATGTTCGGCGATTCCGACCCTGCCAGCAGTGGCCCTTCGCCCGAGGCCGCTGAAACCCTCACGCCCGAGGAGCGCAAGGTCGCGTTTTTCGCCCAACCCGTCGTGCGCCGCGCGGCCATTGTGGTGGCGGGGCCTCTGGTCAATTACCTGTTCGCGTTTGTCGTCTTGGCGGGGCTGTTTTGGTCCCACGGTCAGCCCTTTGCGCCCCCTGTGATTGCGACCGTCCAAGAAGGGAGCGCCGCCGAACAGAGCGGGCTTCTGCCGGGCGATGTCGTCGTGGCGTTGGACGGAACCACCGCGCGGAGTTTCGAAGACATTCGCCGCACGGCAGCGCTCAATGTGGGAACGCCTCTGGTTCTGGAGATCTTGCGCGAGGGTGCCCCTCGGACGATCACCGTCACGCCAAAGGTTGTGATCATGAAGGACGTCTTCGGGGGGGAGCACACGACCGGGCGACTCGGTGTGGCCTCGGGGAACGTTGTTTACCGTTCGTTGTCGGGGGGGCAAAGCCTTGTGGAGGCCGCCCATGAATGCTGGACCTTGACAACCGGCACGTTGCGGGGCGTCGGGCAGATGATCATCGGCATGCGGGGAACGGACGAGCTCGGCGGGCCGTTGCGGATTGCCGAAATGTCCGGGAAAGTTGCACAGGAGGGCTTTGCGGCCTTGGCGTGGTTTACGGCCCTGTTGTCGCTCAACCTGGGCCTGATTAATCTTTTCCCCATTCCCCTTCTGGACGGCGGGCATCTTTTCTTCTACCTCATAGAAGCCGTGCGGCGGCGTCCCCTCGGGGCGCGGGCGCAGGAAATCGGGGCCAACATCGGTCTCGCTCTGGTTGTCTCTCTGATGGTTCTCGCCACATGGAACGATTTGGTTCACCTGCGGATCGTGGCCTACGTGCGCGGTCTCTTCTCCTGATGCGCGGCCTCCCGCAAAAACAAGGCGCGGTGGGGCGGTGGGCCTTGGCAGGGGGCCTCTTGGCGGGAATCACCCTCGGCGTGGGGGCGATTTCCTTGACACCCTCGTTGGCCTGGGCCGAAGGGCCGCGCGTGACGGCGGTTCAAGTGGACGGGGCGGAGCGCGTGGAGCCCGCCACCGTGCAATCGTATCTGACCGTGGCTGTCGGCGACGAGGCGACCACCGAGGCCCTCGATTCCTCGCTGAAGGCCCTTTACGCCACAGGCTTCTTTTCCGACGTGACGTTGCGCGTTGAGGGCACGACGCTAACCGTCAAAGTGGCCGAAAACCCCATTGTGAATCGCATTGTGTTTGATGGCGAGAGCGCGGTTTCCAAAGAAGACCTTGAAAAAGAAGTTCAACTGAAACCGCGCATGGCCTACACGCTGCCTCGGGTGCAAAAGGACGTTCAACGGATTTTGGACGTGTACCGGCGCTCCGGTCGTTTTGGCGCGATTGTGGAGCCGCGAATCGCCCAGCGGGATCACAACCGGGTGGACGTGACGTTCGCAATTCGCGAAGGCAACAAAACGGGCGTTCGCAAAATCCTGTTCACGGGCAACACGGTTTACGCCGCCGAGGAGCTCCGAAGCGTCATCGCGACACGGGAAGGCGCGTGGTGGCGGTTTCTGTCCTCCTCGGATTACTACGACCCGGATCGTCTGAGCCTGGACCGCGAGCTTTTGCGCCGTTTCTACACAAACGAAGGGTACGCCGACGCGCAGGTGTTGGCTGCCGTTGCCGAGCTGACCCCCGACAGGCGCGACTTTTTCGTGACGTTCGCCGTCAGCGAAGGCCCGCGCTACCGCGTGGGCGCGGTGAAGCTCGACAGCGCGATCACGGGCCTGGACACGGAGGCTCTGCGCAAGGACCTGCTCACCCCACCCGGAGCCCTTTACAGCGCCGCCCAGGTGGAAAAAAGCGTGCAGACCCTCACAACAGCGCTGGGGGATCGGCAATACGCGTTTGTGGATATCACGCCGGACTTGATCCGCCACCCCGAGTCGAAAACGGTGGATCTGACCTACCGCATCGGCCAGGGTCCCCGAGTGTACATCGGGCGCATTGACATCACGGGCAACGAGCGGACGCTTGATAAAGTCATTCGCCGGGAAATGCTTGTCGCTGAGGGCGATCCGTTCAACGTGAGCAAGATTCGTCGCTCGGAACAGCGCATCAAGGACCTTGGGTTTTTTGAAGATGTCAAAATCACCCCGGTGGACGCCGGGCACCCGGACCGTGCCGATCTGCACGTGGTCGTGCGGGAAAAAGCGACGGGCGAAGTGTCCCTGGGGGCCGGATTTTCATCGACGGAAGGCCCCTTAGGAAGTTTCACCCTCCGGGAGCGCAATTTCCTCGGTAAAGGGCAGGACGCACGCCTGAGCGCGACTCTGTCCGGGATGACCAAGCAATTCGATTTCGGGTTTACCGAGCCGTATTTTATGGACCGGGACCTCAGCGCAGGGTTCGATATCTTCCATTCCCTGAGCAATTACCAGAGCCAAAGCTCGTACGATGACACCGCCACAGGGTTCACATTGCGGGCGGGGTATCCCCTCAGTGAGAATCTGCGGCAAATTCCCCGGTACACGCTGCGGAGCGAGAAAATTAGCAACGTTGATGTGACCGCCTCGCGGTTCATCCGGGAACAGCAGGGCACAACGCTGACCTCGTCCATCGGGCAAGAAATCTCCTACGACACGCGGGACAGTCGGTTGGATCCGACGAAAGGCTTCATCACGCGGCTCAACACGGATCTTGCGGGCCTGGGCGGTGACCGTCGCTACGTGCGCGCACGTCTGGGCGGGACGCAGTACGTGCCCCTCAGCGAGGATTACATCCTCAGCTTTTTGGTCGAAGGCGGCATCATCTGGGGCATTAACCAAAAGATCCGCATTGATGAACGCTTCATGCTGGGCGGCGACACGTTGCGCGGATTCTCGTACGCGGGCATTGGCCCTCGGGACCTCACGAACAGCGCGAATGACGCGTTGGGTGGCAACCGATTCACACGCGAGTCGTTGGAACTGATGTTTCCGACTCCCCTGCCGAGTGACCTCGGGTTCCGGGGCGCGCTGTTCATGGACGCGGGCACGCTGGGGCGGGTTGACTCAACGGCCTTGCCGGGAGAGGCCTTCCGCAACGACGAATCCCTGCGCGTGAGCACGGGCGTCGGGCTGGCGTGGCGCTCACCCTTTGGGCCGATGCGCCTGGACCTCGGCTTTCCGTTGATGAAGAAGTCCTACGACAAGACAGAGCTGATTCACTTCAGCTTCGGCACGCGGTTTTAGCGTTTTCCGGGGAAGTCGCGTGAGGAGCGTTCGACAGCTCCGCATGGGATATTTCCAACTTCTTTTTTCTTGACTGCAAACAATTCGCCTGCTTCATTCATCTCTATCGGAACATGAATCTTGGCACGGAGGAGATCATGGCAGAAGAGACGGAAGAACGGATAAAATCGAAAAAATGGATAGAGCCAGCATGGATAGAAACCCCAATGGGGACTCGGATGCTGGTTACTGTTGGGAACCATCAGGGAGCAAGGTGTGCCCATTCCTTACACTGTCCTAACAGGCCATAGCGCACAAGGGTTTCTAGTCCATCCTTTTGAATCGAGGGGTGGGGACATGGTTGCTTATGTTCCTGTTGACCCCCCCCCCCCACCGTCGGCCCCTCGACGAGGTGGCATAGGGCGCTGGTAGGGGACCAAAGGACAGAGGTTCAGCTAAAGGCCGCCAGTCCATTGGGCAGTAATGCCTCAGCCCGCGCCGTACGCAAAGGACCTTCTTGGTGGGAGTGGGGGATAGGCCTCGGAATAGGTTTAGCGGCCGCTGCGGGGGTTACGTTGATGGCCCCTCCGTCCCAATCTCCGGTTCGACCTCCGGCCGCAGAACAGCACCTACCGTTCCTGTCACACAAGCTCTAGGCTCCCTCGTAACCTCGGGGCCTTCGGCAGGGCCACGTTAGAGCACAAGGTTTAGGCGTCTTGTTGCGTCCCAGGGCTATTCAAAGGAAGAGCTGTTGCGCCCGAGGCGGGGGGTGGGTAAGGTCCGGGCTCGGTTTTCTCGGGCACGTGCGAGGGTCTTGCCATGCATCCTTTTCGAACCCACACCTGTGGCGCCCTCCGCGCCGAGCACGTCGGGCAGACCGTACGTGTCTCGGGCTGGGTCCACCGCAAACGCGACCACGGGAGCCTTCTGTTTCTCGATCTCCGTGACCACTACGGGATCACGCAATGCGTGATTGACCGCTCAAGTCCCCTGTTGGAATCCGTTGAATCCGTGCGTTTGGAAAGCGTCGTGACGATCACGGGGGCCGTCGTGCGTCGCCCGGATGAAACGCAGAACGACAAGCTCCCGACGGGGGCCGTTGAAGTGGACATTGCGTCGTTTGAAGTTCAGGGACCCGCCGATCCTTTGCCGCTTCAAGTCAACATGGACACCGACGCGGGCGAGGACGTGCGCCTAACGTACCGCTTTTTGGACTTGCGACGCGAACGGCTGCAAGCGCACATGAAACTGCGCGCGGACGTGATTGCCTCGCTCCGGCGGCGCATGTGGGCCGGCGGATTCCGCGAATACCAGACGCCCATTCTGACCTCCTCCAGCCCTGAAGGGGCGCGGGATTTTCTGGTCCCCAGCCGCCTGCATCCCGGCAAGTTTTACGCGCTTCCCCAAGCGCCCCAACAGTTCAAACAGCTTTTGATGATCGCGGGGTATGATCGCTATTTTCAGATTGCGCCCTGTTTCCGCGACGAGGACGCTCGCGCCGACCGCAGCCCCGGCGAGTTTTACCAGCTCGATTTTGAGATGAGCTTCGTCACGCAAGAGGACGTCTTTGCAGCGATTGAGCCCGTTCTTCACGGCGTGTTTGAGGAGTTCGGCGGTTTTAGCCGCGAGACGCCGCCCGCGCTGACCCCGTACCCGTTCCCGAAAATTGCGTACGACGAAGCGATGCTGACGTACGGCACCGACAAGCCGGACTTGCGGAACCCCTTGGTGATCAAAGACGTCACGTCCGTCTTTACGCGTTCCGACGTGACGTTCCGCGCGTTTCGCAGCGTGATTGATCAGGGCGGCGTCGTGCGGGCGATCCGCGCACCCGCCGTAGCCGATCAGCCGCGCAGTTTCTTTGACAAGCTGGACGGTTGGGCCAAGGAAACGGGCGCTCCGGGCCTTGGGTACGTGGTGTTCAAAGGCGGGGCGGGACAGGGCCCCATCGCGCGGTTCCTGGGCGAGGCCGCGCAGACCGAGCTCCGCACGCTGACGGGATGCGCTGACGGCGACGCGGTGTTTTTCGTTTGTGACCAGTCGACTCCCGCAACGGCGCTCGCGGGGCAAGCGCGCACGCGCATCGCACAGGCGATGGACATTGGGGAGAAAAACGCCTTCCGGTTTTGCTGGATTGTGGATTTCCCAATGTTCGAATACGACGCGGAGCGCAAGAAAATCGACTTTTCGCACAACCCTTTTTCGATGCCGCAAGGCGGGCTGGTGGCGCTGGAGACGCAAGATCCCCTCACCGTTAAAGCCTACCAGTACGACATCGTGTGCAACGGGATCGAGCTGTCCTCCGGCGCGATTCGGAACCACAGCCCGGAGATCATGTACAAAGCGTTTGCGCTTGCGGGCTATTCCAAGGAGGAGCTGGAAAGTCGGTTCGGCGGCATGCTCTCGGCCCTCAAACTGGGGGCCCCGCCTCACGGAGGCTCCGCGCCCGGCATCGACCGGATCGTCATGATGCTGGCCGATCAGCCCAACATCCGCGAGGTCATCGCCTTCCCGCTGACCCAAAAGGCCGAAGACCTGATGATGCAGGCCCCGAACACCGTTCCGCCCGAACGGTTGCAGGAGCTTTTCATCCGCAGCGTCCCGCCGCCCAAGAAAGAATCCCGGTGATGCGCGAGCCTTGGGGCGACAGGGCGGCTCTTCGCCGTGTTGGACACGCGACAGAGCGATTCTGATTCCGAGGCATCACAGACATCAAGGAGGACGTGCGCACCTTTGTTTTCATATTCCAAGACAAAAACCATCCTAGAAAACCCTGGTGGGTGCGACAGGGATTGAACCTGTGACCCCTACCGTGTCGAGGTAGTGCTCTACCGCTGAGCTACGCACCCGTCCGGGAGGAGCGCTTTAAGGAAAGGCGGCTCCGCAACGTCGAGGTCCGGCGTTTACCACGGCCGCGCCCCGTGAGCAACCGGGACCCACTCTGTTTTTAACCTTTGCACAGGACTTTTTTAAAGGACGGTCGTACGAGCAGGCGTCTCTCAACGGCCCGGTCTGTTGAACCCCTCCTCTCCCTTTCAGGGGGCGAGGGAATCCCGCCGCGTCCAACCTCATGGTTGAGCCCCTTATTTTCTCGGCGGTGGGCTCTCCGCTTTCTGCCGCGTCGCGTACGCCGTCCAGAGGTCGGGGCGGCGTTCGCGCGTCAGGTCTTCCGAAGCCTTGTGCCGCCAGGCTTCAACGTTCGCGTGGTGGCCGGAGATCAAGACCTCGGGCACAGCGCGACCTTCCCACACAGCGGGGCGCGTGTAGTGCGGGTATTCCAAAAGGCCCGTGCTGAAACTTTCGCTGACCCCCGATTCGGCTTTGCCCATGACGCCGGGGACCAACCGCACACACGCCTCCAAAAGCGCCATCGCCGCCACCTCGCCGCCCGCCAAGACAAAATCACCGAGGCTCACGTCTTCGAGCTCTTCGGCCTCCAGCACGCGCTGGTCCACACCCTCGTAGCGGCCGCACACCATCAGGACGGAACGCGCGGACACCAGTTCTTCAACAAGGACCTGATCCAGCACCCGCCCGCGAGGGGACAGGTAAATCCGCCGGGCGGCACGCCCCCAACGCTCGGTGCCAAGGCGAAGAGCGGCGGCGGCGATATCGGGACGCATAACCATGCCGGGCCCGCCACCGTAGGGGGTATCGTCCACCGTGTGATGCTTGTCCGTCGCGCCTTCGCGGATGTCCAGAACGTTCAAGGCCCAAAGGCCCGCCTTCAGAGCCTTACCGGAGAGGCTCTCCCCCAGCGGTCCCGGAAACAGCCCAGGGAACAGCGTCAGAACATCCGCCCGCCAGAGGGGAAGGGACGGGGTCGCGTCGGTCATGATGCGCCTGTGTCGCTCGGCCCCTGATCCGCAGGGGAGGTTGCTACCGGGGATTTGGCGGAGCGCTTGGACTTTCGGGGAGTCCTCGGCGGCCGTGTGGTTTTCACCTTGACCGGCATGCGCCAGCCCTCGGGCACGAGCGCAACCAGAAAACCCTGGGCGGAGTCCACCTGGGGGACGTAAGCCGCCGTGAAGGGCAGCATGAAACTCGGCTCGGCAGCATCCAGCGGTTGAATCTCCACGAAAGCCCCCGCACCGTAATCGTGCGAGGCCACCACGGAGCCCAGGGCCACGCCCTCGGCGTCCCGCGCCTCCAGCCCCTGCAAGTCGGCCTCGTAGTAGGCCCCCTCCCCCGGATCGGGAAGTTCCGCACGCGGCAAAAAGAGCTTCTTGCCCTTGAGCGCCTCGGCCTGTTCGCGGGTTGTGACGCCCGCGATGCTCACCACGATCTCGCCCGTCACCGGGAGGCTTTCGATCACGACCTTGACGGGCGCGCCGTTTTCATCCACCAGGCCCTTCGCGCTGGCCAGCAGCGTCGGAGGCTCCACCAAAGCGCGCACCCGCACCTGCCCGTGAAGCGCGCGCGCCCCACGGATGAGCCCCACCATGACGCGCCGCTCGGTCCTCGATTCGGTGTTGGACAATCTGCCTCCCTGGTTCTCCGGGTCCCACGGCCCTCCGCCGCCCCCGAACCCCGGCGGTACCGGAAACGCGCGTGCGGCGCAAGCGGCGGGGTGGTTTCTGTGAGCCTCGCGCCTCAAGACATCACAGGCTGTTCCGCTCACCTTGATCTACAACTTCTTGGCTTGCTCTTACCCCGCCAGCCGGAACAGTCGCCTATTTCGGCGTGCCACCATTCTGATCCCCTGTGGACTTTAAAAATCCGGGCCTAAAAATAGAAACAACGTTGTTTTTGTTCTCAAGAGAGAGTTTCTCAACTGTTTCAAAATCATTTGAAACAACGGCGCAAATTGCAAAAGATAGCCGAAATGTTGCAAAATGCGCACTTAGGTTGTTGTCAGCGGCGACTCCACTTGAATATGAAAATTGGTCCCCAACTTCCTTTTTGCCCTGCCGAAGGGTCGTTGGATTTCCAAGCATCGCGATAAGGTCATTTGGCAAATTCCCAGCAAACAGCGCCTCATTCGGGTAAAACCAAACACAAACACCGCCAGTTTCGTGAACAATCTCCTTTGTTAGTTCGTAATGAAGGGCAAGTCCAGCTTTTGCCGCAAACCTGTTCAATATATTTCTGACAAGCGGTCCTCCGGCGTTCATAGCTCCACCAAAATCTGGATCGGATGACATGCGGCGGTGCGCTCTTTCTTCCTGTTCTCTATCTGGAATCAATTCTGTTAGAATCCCAGGACAGTTGTTTCTAATCCCCTTAACTATTTTGATCAATTCTGCCTTTTCTGCTTCGGATTTTGCGTCCGGGTAAGCCCTGGATATTAGAGAAGCCACCATTTCGTCGATTCTGCTTCCAGAATTACAGGGAGCGCAGGCAGAAAATTCTAGTCCTTGTGGGCGGTTTCGAGGCCTAAAAAACGTCCTGGCTGGTAAATGGTCTACAGTGGAGGCCTTTGCCTTTCCGCCACAGAAGACGCAAAATGGCTGCTCAGATAAAAGTTTATTCCTCAGTTTCATTTTCCAGGTGTCTCCCAGCATTGCCGCCAAGATAGTTAAGGGATTTCCTGAACTGCGCAACATAACCGCTGGCTTCGTATTTATGAGAACCCTTCCTCGGATAGCTTTTGTTCCTTCGGCCTATGCTAACCGTTGTTGGTCCGAGAGCCAACAGGTGGACGGCACCCAAAGCTCACACGTGAGTTTCTGAGAATCCCGTTGCCACTCCGTGTCTGGAGTGTCGATCACCACACAGCTTTCCGGAAAAAGAAAAACGGGTCAATGGCCCGTTCGTCAAGGATTTTTGGTAGCAACGGGGGGATCCGAACCCTTGGCTAAGGGGTCGCTAACTCATTGAGAGTCTTGGATTCGTGCGAGACGATGGACAGCGTCGATCCATGGCCTTAGCATGCGGCCCCATGACACGTCACACGGGTTTTCTCCCGCTTCTCCAAGCGGTCGCTGTTTTTGGCGCGGCCCTGTCGTTCCTTCTGAGCGGTTCGCCCAGCCGCGCTGCAGGAGCGCCCGAATCGCTGGGCGTTTTCGGCGCGTGGTCCGCGTGGCGGCTTGTCCAGGATAACCAGACCCTCTGTTACATGACGTTCGCGCAGCGGACCGACGGCAGCCTCACGAAAAAGGGCTCCAAAGAGGCCCATCCCACCAACAAACGGGGCGAGCGCGTTTTGATGATCACACACCGTCCCCTGGAAAGATCCCTGGACGTCGTGAGCTACACAGCGGGCACCAAGCTCAAACCCGGCAGCGAGGTGAGCGCGCACATCGGGACAGCCACTTTCAACCTCTTCACGCAAGGCGATACGGCCTGGGCCCGCGACGCGACCACGGACCGCACCCTCGCTGCGGCCCTCCGGCAAAGCGGCAACGTGGTCCTTTCAGGGACGGTCGCCAACGGCACAACGTTCACCGATACTTTGGCGCTGCGTGGCACCGCCGCCGCTTACCGCACCATCAGCAAGGCCTGCGGGATTACCGTCAGCCCCACACCCCCCAAGGCCGCCCCGTCCTTGTCGAATCGGAAAGCACCAGGGGGGGCGTCCACGAAACTCAGCGCTTCTCCAAAAACCGTGAAAGATTCCAAGGCTCACCCCCCAGCTGCGGCAAAAACCACGATTAAAAGCAAGGCAGCCCCGGCCAAAACATCCTTGGTGCACCCCGCCAAAGCCTCCAACGCACAACAAAAGGCGAAGAAGGCTCACGTCCCGTCCGCATCGCCCTAAGGAACGCGTTCCGTATGGGCACTTGGACAATCAGCCGTGAGCTTGTGCCGTACCCCGACGCCCTTTGCGAAATGGCCAAGCGCGTCGAAGCGATAGCGGACGGTTTTGCTGATGAACAGATTTGGCTTTTGGAACATCCCCCCCTTTACACGGCGGGCACGTCCGCGAACCTTGCGGCGGAGCTCTTGGTCCCCGAGTCCTTGCCCGTCCATGCCACCGGTCGCGGCGGGCGCGTGACCTACCATGGCCCCGGCCAACGAATCGCCTACGTGATGCACGATTTGCGTCGCCGGGGTTCGGATGTTCACGCCCATGTAGCTCGCCTGGAGGCTTGGGTGATCCGCGCCCTTGCGGATCTCGGCGTTCAGGGCGAACGACGCAAGGGGCGCATTGGCGTTTGGGTCTGCGCGCCCAACGCGAACCCGGACATCGGCGCTATCGGGACGATGGGGGACGCAAAAATCGCCGCCCTCGGCGTGCATGTTCGCCGCTGGGTCACGAGCCACGGCATTGCGATCAACGTAGACCCCGATCTTCGCGCCTTTCAGGACATCGTACCGTGCGGCCTGCCCGGTTACGGGATAACCTCGCTGCGGGCGTTGGGCCGATCCGCGACGATGGAGGATCTCGACGCGGCCCTTCGCCGTCACGCGGGCCCCGTGTTCGGCCCAGGGTGGGAGGATTCCACCGCTCGTGGCTGAAGATGCGGGCGCAGATGTCGTTGGTTGCTTTAAGACTGCTCATCACGGGCGCGGAGGAAGGTCGTTTGCCCCAGTTCATCCAGCGTCGCACTTTCGCGTCGGTCCTGTTTTCGACGCTCCAAGCCCAGGCGATTCCGTTCGGCCACTTCGTAGCGTTTTTGTTCCTCAAAAAGTTCCGTCAGTTTGGCGTGGGCGAGATCAAAGGCTTCTAAGGCTTTGCGACGCTGTTCCTCAAGCGCTTGGGCCTCGTCAATCGCGCGACGGAGAAACGCCCCGTACGTCAGGGCTCCCCCCGGATCTTGCGCGGCGGCTTGGCCTTCACGCACCTGCTGTGCGTGATTAGCGGCCAGGGCCTTTTCCAAAGAATCCACGCGCTCCGCCATCCGCGCGACAACGTGGCGCTGTTCATCGAGGCGCGTTTGAGCAACTTTGATGAGCGTTGCGAGCGTGGGCATGGGGGGCAGTCTAACGGGCCGTCCCCATCTCTTCAACGCACGGTGAGGGGCACGCGTAAGAATCCTTCATGGGCACACGTCGGCGGGGGAACGAATCCCAAAAGGAAACTCTAAAACCCCTCCTCCGGCAAGGCCCGGACGCTGCCCGCGCCCTCGGTGACGATCATGGCGAGACCTGCGTTGAGGGGCAGAACGTGCTCGGCATAAAAATGCGCCGTCGCAATCTTGGCCGTCAGAAAGGCCGGGTCCCCCTGGCCCGCCGCGAGGTCGCTTTGTGCGATCCAAGCGGACTTGATCAGGTAAAATCCCGCGACCGTGTTGCCCGCCAAGCGCAAGAACGGCGTCGCAATCGCCGCGACATCGGCCACATGCTCCTTGGCGTTTTGCAGAATCCACGCTGTTGAGGCCCGAAGGTACACGACCGAATCCCCGAGATGCCGATGCAGCGCCTTAAACGCCGGGGAAGAATCTTTGGCGATCGCAGCCAGGACCTCATCGGCCTCGGCCAACAGAGCCCGGAGCGCCGCGCCTTGATCCCGCACGATTTTACGGAACACCAAATCGCCCGCGTGAATGCCGTTCGCACCTTCGTAAATGGACAACACGCGCCCGTCACACACGTGCTGCGCCATGCCCGTTTCCTGCACGTACCCCATGCCCCCACAGACCTGGAGCGCGACCGAGGTTGTCTCGCTACCAAAGTCGGTGATCCACGCCTTCACGAGCGGCGTCAGCAGTTCCTCCCGCGCCTTGGCAGCTTCCCGCGCTGCGGGGTCGGGCGACCGCTTGGCAAAATCAATGCACGCCGCACAACTGTACGCGAGCGCCCGCGCAGCCTCGGTCGCGGAGCGAACAGCCATCAGCATGCGCCGCACGTCGGGGTGGCGGATGATCGGAACCGGGGGCTCCTTGGGCTTCAGAATATCGCGGCTTTGAATGCGCGTGCGGGCGTAATCCACCGCGTTTTGCCGGGAACGCTCCATGAGCCCCAGCGCCTGAACGCCGACACCGACGCGGGCGTTGTTCATCATCGTGAACATCGCCGCAATGCCGCCGTGCTCGGCCCCCACGAGCCACCCCAGCGCCCCATCCTTGTCGCCGAACGCCATGACGCACGTCGGGCTTACATGCTGGCCCATCTTGTGCTCGACGGACACGACGCGCACGTCGTTGGGTGCCCCCAGCGAGCCATCATCGTTCACAAGAATCTTGGGCACGAGGAACAGGGAAAGCCCCCGCGTGCCTTCCGGCGCACCCGGCAGGCGGGCCAGAACGAAATGGATGATGTTGTCCGTCAGGTCATGGTCACCGTAGCTGATGAAAATCTTTTGCCCGTAGACGCGGTAGCGATCGCCTTCCGGCACCGCTTTGCTGGCAATCGCGCCCACATCCGAGCCCGCTTGCGGCTCGGTGATGTTCATCGTCCCGCCCCACGTGCCGCTGACGAGGTTCGGCAAGTATTTGGCCTTCAGGGATTCGCTGCCATGTGTCAGAAGCAGTTCCGTCGCGCCCTGGTTCAAAAGCGTGATGAGCGTGAACGCGGCGTTGGCCGATTGCCACATCTCTTGCACAGCCATTGAGAACAACCACGGCAACCCCTGGCCGCCCTGTTCGCTGTCGATGGGAACGGCGTTCCACCCGCCGTCCACGTGAGCCTTGTAGGCCTCCTTGAATCCGGGCGGCATCGTGACCGCGCCGTCCTGAAACCGCACGCCCTGCTTATCGCCCACGGTGTTGAGCGGGGCAAAAACTTCACTGGCCACTTTTCCGGCTTCCTCAATGACCGCGTCCAAAAGCTCGGCGTTCACCGATTCGTAGCCCGGCAACGCGGCCAGACTCTCCAGACCGATCAGACGGTTGATGACAAACGCGATCTCGGCGGCGGGGGGGGTGTAGGTCGTCATGAGCGGGGCTCCCGGAGGTTGGGCGGTGTGGACTTTGAATCAGCAAGACGGTTGGACGAAAACGCGAGGAGAACAAGAGTGGCACGTGCTTTGCTTAGTTTCGTGTGGACAGGAGACAGAATCCCCCGGTGAATCCGGCGGCCCAGGCGGGCTTTTGTTGCACCCCCTCACCGAGCGAGCGCATGACCGAATCGACGATCAACCTTAGTGCCCCTACGGGCCTTGTCAATCCAATGAAGGGGCCAACGGGAGCGAGCACGACTGCGGCCCAGACTCGGGCTACACGTGTACGTCAAGCGATTCAGACGGCCAGTGCGCAGACGGGTGTTTCGTTCAATTACCTTTTGGCCAAAGCGCACAAAGAAAGCTGCTGCGACCCAACGGCCAAGGCCACGTCCAGCAGCGCAACGGGGCTTTTTCAGTTCGTGGACCAAACGTGGCTGCGCGTCGTCAAAAAGTACGGAGCCGAGCACGGTCTGGTCGACGAGGCCGCGCAAATCACCCTGGGGGCTAACGGGACGGCGCGCGCGTCATCGCCCGAAGCCAAAAAAGCTATTCTGGCGTTACGGAACGACCCGGCCTTGTCCGCGACCATGGCGGGGGAGCTTGCGAACGAAAACCGCAGGGCGCTGCGCAAGACCGTCGGCGGGTCCATCGGGTCCACTGAGATGTACCTGGCGCACTTTTTGGGCGCAGGGGGCGCGACCACGTTCCTCAAGGCGATGAAAGATTCGCCCAACCAAACCGCCGCCGACCTGTTACCCAGCGCGGCAGCGGCGAACCCGTCGGTCTTTTACGGCAAGGACGGTCTGCCCAAGAGCGTCGGCACGATTTACGCTTCCCTGGCCCGCACGTTTGGAAACGATGCGAACGGTCTTCACCCCGCCGCGCACAAGGCCTCCGTGCAGCTTGCCAACGCGAGTCTCCCCTCCACATCCATCCGCGCTGGGTCCTTGCGGCCGAGCACCGCAAGAAACATTGCGGGACATGCATCGGAATCAACATCACGTTCCCTCACGGGAACGGTGTTTGCGGACACCCTGTCGGGAACGGCCAATATCCAAATCCCCGCAACGAACGCGGCCCTGTCCGCGCCTTCAACCTCCGCGCCTTTCGCGGCCATGCTGCTCGCCCAAGCCGCACAGGAGGGCTCGTTCGCGCTCTCCCTGCTCGCGCCCTCGAATCGCGGGGAACGCCCGGCCGTTGACGCCACCAACCGGACAACCCGCCGTGCCTGAGGGATGAGGCCAGGACAGCGGCTGGCCGCGAAACCTTGTTACGCTCATTAGTCTGATCAAAACCCTGCACACCAACGTTTATGGGGGGTACCGCTACGCTCGTACACAAGAAGAGCTCGACGCCTCCCTCTCTCGTCCCTCTTCACAATTAAGGCTGGGTAGAAGCCTCTCCGTTGAACGCGTCATGTCGCGTGGGGGGGAACCAGGACAGGAAGGGGGGGAGGTTCAGGTGGTGGCGGAGGGCGGGGGTGATTTCGAGGACCGGGAATCGGGGCGGGTTTGCGAGAGAATCAGCGGGTTGGATTGACGGGGAGGCCGTCAGAAAGAGCGATGAGGGGGTTTGGCTGTTAACGGCAACCGTGTTGGGCAGGGCGGGAGCGACAGGGTTTTCGCGT
>CAIPYM010000070.1 GCA_903869345.1 uncultured Pseudomonadota bacterium | reverse complement strand
TGTACTCGCGTTTCGGCCGAATCGCGGGTTTTTTTGTGCCCCAACGGTGGGAAAAGCCAGGTTTTCCGCCCGTGTGTCCTCTGTCTTTGCCCGTCCCCCGACAGAGGACCGGATCCCCACGGACCAAGGACGTTGTATGACGGTTCCCCCTCCCTCGCCCCGCACCGCGCGTTCGGTCCGTCACCCGGAAAAGCAGAACAAGCCCGACAACCCGGCACCGCCCAAGCCCGCGTGGATTCGCGCTCGTGCCCCCGTGGGGCCGGAGGTGGAGGCGACGAACGCCGTCATGAAAACCCTGAGCCTGCACACGGTGTGCGAAGAGGCCGCGTGCCCCAACATCGGGGATTGCTGGAAACGCCGCCACGCGACGTTTCTGATCCTGGGGGCGATTTGCACGCGGGCGTGCGCCTTTTGCAACGTGGCCACGGGGAAGCCGTTGCCGCTCGATCCCCACGAACCGGAGCGTTTGGCCGAGGCCGTGCACCGCATGGGGCTTCGGCACGTTGTCATCACGTCGGTGGACCGCGACGATCTGCCCGACGGCGGGGCCGAGCACTTTGTCCGGGTGATTGAAGCCGTACGCCGCGATTCGCCGGAAACGACGATCGAGATCCTCACGCCCGATTTCATGCGCAAGCCCGGCGCGGTCGCTCGCATCGTGGAGGTGAAACCCGATGTGTTCAGCCACAACCTGGAGACCGTCCCCCGCCTCTACCCTACCATCCGACCCGGAGCGCGGTATTTCACCTCGCTGCGCCTGTTGGCCGAGGTGAAAGAACGGAACAGCGCCCTCTTCACCAAATCCGGGCTCATGCTGGGTCTGGGCGAAACGCTGGAGGAAGTCGCGCAGGTGATGGACGATCTCCGCGCGGCGGGCGTGGAGTTCCTCACCCTTGGCCAGTACCTGCAACCCACGCCCAAGCACGCACACGTGGACCGATTTGTGACTCCTGACGAGTTCGACCACCTGGCCACCCTCGCCCGCGCCAAGGGGTTTTTGATGGTCGCTAGCTCCCCCCTCACGCGGTCGTCGTTCCACGCGGACGAGGACTTTGCAAAACTCAAAGCCGCACGGGGATAGACCAGGGCTGTCCCGTTGTCAGAGGGACAGGAAGGCTGCGATTCGGGTCACGACCTTCGCCGGGACGACGGAGAGGAAAAGCGACAAAAAGGAGACCCCGTTCCGCCGTACAGTCGTAAGGGGCCTGCAAACGCCCTCCTCGCCCAAAACGACCCTTTCTGATCCGGGCTCGTTACATTGTCGCCTTATGGGGGGCATATCTCTGGACGAGCGCCCCCAATGGTCCTGTCACAAGAGGAGGGATCAAGGGTGTAACAGGCCCCAGAAGATCATCGCGAGGGCGGAATTGATCCCACGCAGCTATAGCTGCTATCTGAGCATCAGGAGTTAAGCCAAAAACACCCTGTCCCGTATGGGGGTTCCGATCAAGCCCCAGCTTGTATGCTAAAGCCTGCTCCGAAACCCTAGGCACACCGTCAACGGTGAGCCCCCCCCCCCCCGCTAAAGCCAACTCAATTCTATTTCCAACAACGGTGATTGATTTTACTTGACCAGGCTCAAAAAAGAACCCACTTTTTGCGCCTGATGCACGACCTATAATCGTAACCCCTTGAAGGTCCCGCTCGTTCAACATGTCCATCCCCCTTGGTTTTGTTGTGCCGTCTGAACGGCCCGCAGGAGTGGTCATAAAGGGAAAAAACCTTAAGCGCAAGAAAAATTGTTTTACTTTCAATCCCGTCTTTTAAGGGAGCGTCCCTGCGACACGGAGGTAAGCACTGGCCATGACGTAACACCTCGAGGTCCCGGCGTTCGCCGGGATGACGCGTGAAGGGAGGGAGTTCAAAAAGACTCGTCCTTGCGAGCCCGCGTAGAGGGCGCGATCCTTCCTCTCCGGCTCTTTCCGTTAGCCCGAGAGGTCGTGAGCTGGATCGCTTCACTCCGTTCGCGAGGGCGGGTGGAGAAGACGGAACTTAAAAAACCGCCCTTGCGAACCCTCGAAGGGGGTGAAGCAATCCAGGGCCACGAGTCCAGTCCCCTGGATTGCTTCGCTTCGCTCGCAATGACGACGGAGAGG
>CAIPYM010000069.1 GCA_903869345.1 uncultured Pseudomonadota bacterium | reverse complement strand
GGAGCGACGGCGGGTGGAGGGGGCTGGGCTCAAAAAAGCCCCTTTGTGCTGTGTTGCCGTCTCTATCCTTTCGGGCCCAAGGACTCGGTGCAAGCCAGCCTAGGATAGGGACCTTGCTATAGGACGATGAAGGGCTTGTGTGCAACCAAGTTGGTTTACAACCGGGTGGTTCACCGCCCAACAGAAGAGCAAGGAATCGCGCCGAATGTCCTTCAGCTCTGGTTTCATGCTCATTTCATCTGAGACACGCTGTGGGAATCTGACCTGGAGGGACGATAGGCCCTTCTTTTCTTGCCCCTCCCTCCCTAAAATCAAGACGCTTTTGCCTTACTAAGCCCCTGTCCGACAGGGGGCGGTTTCGGATCAATCGCCAAAGCCCTTCTGCACAAAGGGCAGGGGGCGCGTTTTTCCTGGAGGTGCAAACCGTGTCGTCTCCTACCGTCTCAACGTTGCCGACGGACACCCTTTTTGCGTTGGCCTCCGCACCGGGGCGAGCGGGGGTGGCGGTTGTTCGTCTGTCAGGCCCTCGGGCGGGGGTCGCTCTTGCGGCGCTGATCGCGCCCACCGCACTCCCCGCACCGCGTGTTGCGACGTTGCACACGCTCGTTGATCCTGTGACCAAGGCGCTTGTGGACAAGGCGCTGATCCTCCGTTTTCCTGCGCCTCAGAGCTTCACGGGCGAGGACGTGGTCGAGATTCACGTCCACGGCGGACGTGCCGTTCTTGCGGCCTTGACCGAGGCGCTCCGGGCCGAGGGGCTGCGGGTGGCCGAACCGGGGGAATTCACGCGACGGGCCTTCATGAACGGGAAGCTCGACCTGACGGAGGCCGAGGCGATTGCAGACCTGGTGGACGCCGAAACCGCCGCGCAGCATCGGCAGGCTCTGCGCCAGATGGAGGGGGCGCTCGGCAAGCGGGCGAACGGTTGGGCCGAACGGTTGACGCAAGCGCTGGCCCGGCTTGAGGCGGCGTTGGACTTTGCGGAAGAGGAGGGGGTCCCCACCGGGCTTGAACAGTTCGCGCAAGAAGAATCGCGCGCGCTGCACGCCGAAATGTCGGTTCACCTGGCCGATCATCACCGGGGGGAGCGTTTGCGGGAGGGGTTTGTGGTGGCCCTGATCGGACCGCCGAACGCCGGAAAATCAAGCCTTCTCAATGCGCTGGCCCGGCGTGAGGCCGCGATTGTGGCCCCAACGCCCGGCACGACGCGCGATGTGATTGAGGCGTCCCTGGACCTTGACGGCTACCCGGTCACGTTCGCGGACACGGCGGGCCTCTGTCCGAGCGAGGACCCCGTGGAAAGTGAGGGCGTGCGACGAGCCCTCGCGAAGGCGCAGAACGCCGATCTGAAAGTGCTGGTCTTTGATGGGACCTTGGGCCCCGATCGCGATCCGGCGACCCTGGCGTTGCGGGATGAATCAAGCCTGGTTGTCTTGAATAAAGTGGACCTTGTGGGTCAGCCGCTCCCCTCGCCCGTGCCGCACGGAGCGCTCTGGATCAGCGCGACGACGGGCTTTGGCCTGCCGGAATTGACACGGCGAATCGTGGATATTCTCGATATGCGCTACGGAATGACGGGGGCCTCGGTTCTCACACGCGCTCGGCATCGCGCGGCGCTCGAAGAGTGCTGCACGCACTTAGGTCGCCTTCAGGAAACACGTCCGCCGGAATTGATGGCCGAGGATTTGCGGCTTGCCCTTCGCGCTCTTGGCCGACTGACGGGCCGGGTCGATGCCGAGGCGATTCTGGATGTTATTTTCCGGGAATTTTGCGTCGGAAAGTAAAGCGTTTGCACCCTGTTGGCGCATGGGGATCCCTGGAAAACGCTGTCCCTTCAGGGCCAACGCGTCGCCCGCCCTCCGATCGCGGCTCGAGGCCGCGATGTTTCTCTTGCAACCGTGGGGGAGGTATGCCTTTATCCGGGCTTCGGGCGATTAGCTCAGTTGGTAGAGCAGCTGACTCTTAATCAGCGGGTCGGGAGTTCGAGCCTCCCATCGCCCACCAAGTTCAGGACTTCCACGAACCTTGAGGTCGGTGGATGCTGTCTTTGTCACCCCCGGCTCCGGGGCCGGTTTTGGCCCTCGGAAACTTCGACGGGGTGCACCGGGGGCATCAGGTTGTCCTTGCGGCGGCGCGTGAGGAAGCGCGGCGCCTTGGGACATCGGCTTTCGCCCTCACGATGGAGCCCCACCCCCGCCGGGTGTTTTGGCCGGATTCGCCTTCCTTCCGTTTGACCCCCCCGCTGGCCAAGGAACGCCTGGTGAAGGCGCTCGGGCTCGCGGGTGTGATCGCCTTGCCCTTTTCCCACGATCTTGCGCGGCTGACGCCGGACGCCTTTATCACAACATTTCTGGTCAGGACTTACCAGGCTGTCGCTGTGGTGGTCGGCGAGGGCTTTGTCTTCGGGGCGAAGCGAGCCGGGTCCGTGCGGGACCTTGAAGAAGGGCTTGCGCCGTCGGGGGCCTCCGTCCTCACCGTGCCGCGTGTGAGTCTGAACGAGGGGGGGGCTGAACTCTCCTCAACGTGTGCGCGATCCGCTTTGATGCAGGGCGATCTGGGGACGGCACGGGCCATTCTGGGGCGTTCGTGGTCCATCCTCGGCGAGGTCACACACGGCCAACGCCTCGGGCGGCACCTCGGGTTTCCGACGGCCAACATCGCGCTGGGGGACTACCTGCATCCTCGGGCGGGCGTGTATGCCGTGCGCGTTCGGCGCGAGGGAGTCGGGGGCGGGCTGGCTTCGGGCGTTGCGAACATCGGCTTTCGCCCGACCGTGCAGGGCAAGGACATGCGTTTAGAGGTCCACCTGTTGGAAGCCCCCGAGGGGGAGGCCTACGGCCAGACGTGGGAGGTTTTTCTCGAATCGTTCCTCCGGCCTGAGCGCCCCTTTCCGGATCTCGACGCACTGGCCGCGCAAATCGGTGAAGACGTTCGCGCCGCCCGGTGTGCCCTTGTCGGCGGAGGGGGCCGCTCGCCGCGCGTTTTGTGACGGGATTCCTTTTCTCCCGTCAAACGGGCATGGTAGGGAAGGACCGCCTCGCTTTCCTAAACCTTGGGGGAGTTTTCCATGCCCGAATCATCGTGCTGCGCAGGGGAATCGTCCCCCGGCCTGTTGTCGGACCTCTACACCACCGGGGCTTTGGTCCTTTGGCCGTGGAAGACGGGGCCCGTGTTTTGGTACACCGCGAACGTGCCGGGGCCCTTTTTCATTAACACGGAGTTCCTGATCGGGCGGGCGTTGGCCGAACGGCTCGTCAAAAGCCTTTCGGATATTGTGGCGACCGAGGCCCCGCGCGACGAGCATGCGCGGCGTTTGAACGACCTGATCTTGGGTGCGTGGCGCGAGGACCCAACCTACCAACGGGTGATTGCGCAACTGGCCCAGGCGACCGAAGGAACGTTTCCGTCCACGACGTATGCCGCGATCTCGGGCGGGGAGCGGCGGGATTGGCTGTTTTCGATTCCCTTGGCCGAGGTCCTCAAGCGCCCGCATCTTTTCTTGTTCAAGGACAAAAGCACGTTCAGCGCTACGCCTCTTCCGTCCGGCCAGGCGGTGGTTCATGTCGCGGACCTTGTGAATAATGGCGCGAGCTACCTGGACATGTGGCTTCCGGCCCTGCACGCCCTTGGGCTCACGTGCCCCGGCACCGTGTGCGTCTTCTGCCGCAACGCGTCAGGGCGGGCCAAGCTGGAAGCGGCGGGGCTGAAGGTTCTGGCGCTCGGGGAGGTCGGGGTTGACTTCTTCAAGCGTTCGCTCGATGCGGGCCTGATTGATCAGGACGACTACACGCAAATCATCGCGTACGCCGAATCGCCGCGCCGTTGGGCGGCGGACTACCTCATGAACCGCCCGGAGGTTTTTGTCCTTTCGCCCTCGGACACCAAGTCGCCCGAGCGCATGCGGCTCTTTTTTGAACGTGATCCTTGGAGGCTGCGCGAGGCGTACGCGCCGTTTTTTCAGCGCATGCTGGACGGACTCCCCCCTGTCCAAGACGCTGTCTGTTGATTGGGGAAAAAGGGGCCTCGCGATGACGACGAAGAGGACAGGATAAAAAGGAGAAACCCTTCCGTGCCGTCGTCCAGCTAGCGCAAATCCTCTTGAATCTTGAGGGGGGCCTGCCCGCCCGCCAGTTGGGCGCGATAGACTTGCAGGTTTTCAAGAACGTGCTGAACGTACGCGCGGGTTTCGTGCACGGGGATCAGTTCGATCCAATCCACGAAATCCAAACGGCTTTGGCGCGGGTCGCCGTAGGTGTCGAGCCATTCACGCACACGTCCGGGCCCCGCGTTGTAGGACGCAATGCCGAGGGGGTAGGTTCCGTCGAAGCGTTCCAGCACATGTTGCAAGTACGCGCTCCCAAACCGCACGTTGTAAGCGGGGTCCGAGGTCAGCCGGGATTCGCTGTACCGCACATCCAGTTTCTTGGCGAGCTCGCGGGCCGTGGCGGGCATCAGCTGCATGAGCCCCCGTGCCCCCACGGGGCTCTTGGCGACAGGGCTGAAAAGACTCTCTTGCCGCACCAGGGCGTTCACGAGCGCGGGCTCGGGACGGGAATCGGGCACGGACACGTCCAACATCGGAAACGCCCCTTCGGTCACGACCATGTTTTTCTTGTGCGCGGCCTTGACCGCCGCAATCGCAAGGTCGGGCCGTCCCGTGCGACGCGCGAGATCGGCCAAGAGGACGAACGACACGCGCCGCTGGTCGACGTTCACGATCGCGCGAAAAAACCGCTCGGCCAAATCGTCTTGACCAACGCGCCGCAGACGCACAAACGCTTGCACGGGGTAGCGATCCGAAAACGCTTGACGCACGCTGGAAGGAATCTCCGGCTCGGCGGGCGCACGCAACACGGGGGCCGGTGACAGACGCGTCGCTGCAAGCTGCCCGTAGAACGTAAAGGACAGGATCGCGGCTTCCTCGTAAGCACTGCGCGCCGCGTCGCGGTCCCCCAAAGCCTCCTGCACCCGTCCCGTCCAGTACGCCGCGCGAGCCCGTGAGAACGGCGTGGTTGCCTCGGATGTCAACGTCTTGAAATGTTCGCTCGCCTGCTGGGGCGCGTTCAGGAATTGCAGGGCAATCCACCCGGCCAAAAACTCGGCCTCGGCCCGACCCCCGGCCCCTGAAGGCAAGCCATTCCCTTCCGCCAAGCGGTAAGCCAACTTAGCATCGTGACGGGCGAGCATGCGGCGAATCAAAACGCTCCGCTCGTCCCACCAGGTTTCGGGACGGCCAAGGTCGCTCGGCGCGTCCAACAGCACGCGCACCGCGTCATCATCCCGGTGATGCACCCGGTACCACCGCAGACGTTCAAACAGGAGCCCCGGATCCCCCTGCAGCGAGGCCTCGACCCGTTGGCACAAATCGTCGGGATCCGTGACAGCGGGACGCGCAGGAGCCCGCGCAGCCTTATGCGTATGTGCCGCCCGCGCCTTGGCAGCCTTGGCCGTGTGCCGAGGAGGTTTCAGCTTGTGGCCGGACGGCAGGCACTGCCGAGACGTCTTCGCGTGTTTCGCGGACGCTTTTGCGCCACGCGGAGTCGTTGCCACCGACGACATCGCCGCGCCGGACGGAGACGCTGACGACGAGGCGGCATGCAGGGCGAGCCGCACCTCGGCCAACGCACGCTCCTCGGGGGTTACGAACGGAAAGAACGCCCGCGCCTCCGTCACATCGTTGTCCCAGACCAGGTGATCCAGTCGGGCCCAGTGATCTTCGAGCCGCAAGAGGCCGTGAAAGCGTGAGGCGAACGCTGCTTGTTCCTCGCTCCGGAAATCCCCCTCCACCCACCGCGCACGAACAAGCCGCGCCGCTTCTTCGGACGCCCCCGTTTGATCCAGCGCGTCCACAAACCGGTAAAAACCAACAAGCGTCAGAGGGGGATGATCCCGGAACCACGCGATCACATCCCCCAGCGACGTGGGGGCGGGAATTTTTTGCTCAGCAATCCGCAGGATGCCCGGAAGTCCAGGGTCTTCCGGATGGTCGTTGATGAACGCTTTCATGTCCTCAAACGACGCGTTCGTGCCCGGTTGCGCCATCAGCAGGCCGCGCAAGACCTCGTTCAGGGTAGCATCCGGCCCCCGGTCCACGAGATGACGGGCCAGGTCCGTGTGGCCCTCCCTCAGGTCCTCGAACGCCGCGCGGTAGTTGTCTGAATCGGCCCAAGAGACCGTCCCCAACGCAAGCCCCAGTAACAGGCCCAAAGCCCCTCCACACACCGCGCGGAAAAACACGGAGCGGAAGCGGGCCAAAAACATCGGGGTCTGAAGAAACGGAAAAGACGCACAAGCGATCATGGGTCGGGTTCTCGAAAAGGAAACGCGGAAAGCGGGAGAGTGGCACATCGCAGCGATTCCGGCGACTCGTCGGGTCCTTCGCTCGCCCCTGATGAGGAAAGACGAGAGAGTCCCCCCCCGATCAATCCCCTTCTGCAACGGGGGCCGGGTTGCCAGAAAATCGGCGCGTGCGATTTTTCTTGACTCGTCGGGCCAAAAGGCCTATTGACAAATCCATGGCGATCTGTACCCGCGTTTCAGCCGAATCGCGGGTTTTTTATGCCTTTTTTATGCCCAGGTGCCGAGCCCAACGCCTCAAGATGAGAAAAGGAAAACCGAAGATATGCCGTCGCACCTCCGAGCGATCGGGCAAGGTCCTTGAACAGCGATGGAATATCTTGAAAAAGCTTTACAGAGCGTTGCGGGTGCGATAAGGTCCCCGCGTACTTGAAGCCGAGCCTTCAATTTCTGAACAAGAACAGGGAGATCAACCTGATGCCTCAGGACACCTCGACGCACACGCCCGTTGCCCTTTTGGCCGCCAGCGGCTGCGATGAGACTCATATGACCGCCGTTCAAAAGGCGCTGACACGTGCTCAAATTCCCTACGTGCTGGTCGCTCCTGAACCGGGCCTTTTGAACACCTGGCACGGAACCTCATGGGGCCATTATTTCATGGTGGACCACGCAATGGGCAAAGTCCTCGGGTCGGACCTGGACGCGCTGATTGTCCTCGGTGGGGAACGCGGCGTTGCCAAGCTCCGGGCCAACCCGCACACACGTCGTTTGGTCAATCACTTCTTGGAGGCGCAAAAACCCCTGGCCCTTGTCGCGGACGCCGTGGGGTTGCTCACTTTGTCCACCGCAAGCGCGGGCCGCTGTGTCGCGGCTTCTTCGGACGCTGCCCCGATGCTTGAACAAGGCGGCCTTGTCCCCCGGACGGACGATCTGATGGAGGACGGTGTGTTGGTCACGTCCACCGGTGCGGATCTTGAATCCTGGGCTGACTCGTTCGTAGGATGTTTACGTCGGACGGCGGAGGCTCTTTCCGAGGCGGCTTGACCCTAATTTCTTGCAAGGGAGGTTCATGATGCCAACGGGTGCGGCTCTTTGGGCGAATCGTGGGTCCATCGCGGTGGGAGGTTTCCTGTCGTGGCTTGGGCCTTTTGGGGTTGCCTTTGCGTTTGTGGACCGCACCGGGCACATCGCTGTTCCGGTCGAGCTCTTCAAATCTCTGATGATTGTCATCGGAGGGGCGTGGGGTTGTTTTCTGTTGGCGCGAGTCTTTCGACGGTGCCCGCTGACGTTGGGCACCGGACTTTCCGTGGGAGTTTTCTGGCTCTTGATCAACGGGGCCGCCGACCTTTTAGTCCTGGTTCCCATGAGCCACATGTCCCTGTCTATGTACGCGATGGACATCGGCCTGCGTTACCTTTTGATTCCTATCTTTGGGACGACTCTCGGGATCGTCGCCGAACGCGTCAGAACACCGAACGCCTAGGGTCAATCTCAACAAAAAAGAGACAGGTCTCGTGGAGGCGATGAGGAACCGTCTGCCTCAAAGTTGAGGGCGTCCCTTCCTCCTTGCACGGCGGAATTCCCTCTCCCCTCAGGGGGGAGGAGTCCCGCTGCGTTCGCTTCACCGTCGCCCCTCACAATCAGGTGGTTGCCCTATTGCGCCCTCCGTCGCCCCGGTAGCGCATTCGCCATCGCGACGAACAGGGCCGCAAGGTAGGGGAGGCTTTGGACGACCAGCATTCCGGCCCAGAGGCAGGCGTTTTTGTTGGAGACCTCGAACCGCCCCAGCACGGCCCCGGCGCTGATCCAGAGGAAAAGCAGAAGCCCGATTTCTTCCCGCGCCATGAGAAGTCCTTGCAGGATGGCGGGTTTGTTCTCGCACTTGGGGGTGCGGAAAAAGGGTTTGCCCGACGTCACAAGGCCCTGCCAAACCGCGCGTCCCACCGCGTGCGTGAGGGCCATGCCCGCAAGCGCAGCCCCCACGCGGTCACGCGCCCCGCAGCGAACGCGGGCGCGGTAAAGCCACAGACCCGCGAGGATCTTGAACACAAAAACGCTGAGGGTCGGCACAAGGAAAACCGCCGGGGGAAATTCCACCCATTTCACCAGCAAAAGCCCCGACCACACGAGGGCGGCCAGGGCGAACACCAGATGGGCGGCATCGGCAAACCAGGGCAGCCAGCCCGAGACAAAATGGTATTTCTGCCCGCGTGTGAGCGTGTCCCCGCGCCCCAAGGACCGTCCGTGATGTTTGAGGATTTGCACGGCTCCGTAGGCCCAGCGGAATCGTTGGGTTTTGTAGTCCGCGAACGTGTCGGGGATCAGGCCACGCCCCATGGAATGCGGCAGGTAGACCGATTCATAGCCGTGCTCAAACAGGCGCAGGCCCAGCTCGGCGTCTTCGCAGATGCACCACTCCGCCCAACCGCCCGTTTGCCGAAGGGCGCTCTTGCGGATGAGCGTCATCGTGCCGTGTTGAATGATCGCGTTGCGCTCGTTCCGTTGCACCATCCCGATGTGAAAGAATCCGGCGTATTCCCAATACGCCATGCGCTTAAAGAGGCTCGCGTTCCCGTCGCGGTAGTCTTGCGGCGCTTGGACAAAGGCGACGGCGGGGCGATCAAAATAGGGCACGGTCGCGCGAAGCCAGGACGGGATCACTTGGTAATCGCTGTCGATGACGCCAATGAACGCGGCGTCCGTCGCGGTCTCCGCAAGCGCGAAGTTGAGCGCTCCGGCCTTGTACCCCGGCCAGGAAGGGAGGTGGAAGAACCGGAAACGCGGGCCCAGACGCGCGCAATGCGCCTCCAGAGGTTTCCAAACGGCCTCGTCCTTCGTGTTGTTGTCCACGACCAGCACTTCAAACGCCGGATAATCGAGCTGTGCCAAGGCGTCCAGCGTGGCGATCACCATCTCGGGCGGCTCGTTGTAGCAAGGGACGTGAATGGACACCTTGGGCGGGTTTGGGGGCAGGGGTTCGTTCAGAGGCTCAAACGCGCGTTGCCGCCGGGCCCAGAGGACCTCCGTCAGTTCAAACCCGTCCACCAGCAAAAGCGCGAGAAGGACCAGCTGTGTGCCGATCAGTACAATCCACGCCAGCGTGGTGGGGCGGATGATTTGCTCGGCCATGGCCGCCAACAGGGTCCCGACCAACAAGTCCGCCACGGCTTGCACCAACGCGGCGTAAAAAAGCTGGCCTCGGAAGGGCAGGTCGCTGCGACGGCGGGCGAAAATCAGCAGGGGGATCAGGGCCAAAAGGCTCGCAACCGCGCACCCCTGCATCCAGTCCCTTGATTCAAAGACAGGGCCGCTCATGGGAAACTTGGCGGTGTAATCCGGGGTCCACAGACCCCAGTGGGCCCCGACCGTGCCTTCAATTTTCCGCTTCCACGGGGCATCGAACGCCTCGATGATGGAGGCGTCTATGTGATGTTCGCTCGCCCAGTTCAGGAACCCTCGGATGAACCGCGCTTGGTTGATCTGCGAGGGCTCGGCGGCTTTGACCCATTGGCCTTCGCTGGGCCAGCCGACTTCCCCGATCATGATGTGTTTGCCGGGGAAGGCCTTTTGGAGTTGATTGTAGCGGTAAATGACGTAATCCAAGGCTTTGTTTTCGGGGATGCCTTCCCAGTACGGGAGGATATGCACGGTGATGAAGTCCACGGCGTTGGCCAATTCAGGATGATCCATCCAGACGTGCCACGGCTCGGCGGTGGAGACGGGCACGCGAATTTGCCGCCGCGCCCGGTCCAAAAGCCCGATGAGTTGGTCCACCGTCACATCGCCGCGCAGGGCACTTTCGTTGCCCACAATCGCCCGCGTGATGGCCGGGAACATTCGCGTCGCATCGATCAAGCGGTCGAGTTCTTCGTTGTTAAATCGCTCGTCGGGACCGATCCACGCGCCTGTAACAACGGACAGGCCGTGCCGCGCGGCGGCGGCGATGATTCGGTCCAGCCCATCCGCAAGACCATAGGTGCGCAAGCTTGCGGTGCGTGAGGCCAGAAAGGTCACGTCCCGTTCAATCGTTTCATCGCTGAGGCGGGCGCTCGCGTCCCCAATTTGGTACCCGCTGTAGGACAGACCCCCTAGGCGTCCGCCCCAGGGCCGCTCAAAAACGCCACGGTTGACCAGGGTCCACAGGGCCGCGTTGAGCCCGATGACGACCAAAGCAACCGCCAAGGGCCTGCGCCACATCCGCCAGATTCGTCCCATCATCATGGGGGAGTTGCCGTCCTTCCGGCGCATGTTCGGGGTTTGTGCGTGTCAGACTAGCCTCTTTGCCGACAAAAGGGAGGGGGGTTTGAAGTCCGCTTTTGGGGCTAAATCCAGGCAACGTCACCCGCCCTGAACAAGCGAAGGGCTGCGGGGGACAAACGGACGAGGAACGTGGTAGGGTCCGGCGATCAGATTCTTGCCCCTTGTTCAAGCCGAGGTTTATGCGATGTCGGTTGTTCTTCCCCCCGAGGCCGTTACGTTGAAGGCGGATTCCGTTCCGGGGACTCCGCCGACTCTGGAGACTGAGGGATCAACGCCCCTCCCTGCCCCCACGCTTTTCCACACGGCGAAGAGGGAAACGCGGGAGTTTGTGAAGACCGTCGCCTTCGCCCTTGTGATCGCGTTTGTCGTGCGCACGTTCCTTTACCAGCCCTTTAACATCCCCTCGGGGTCCATGATTCCGAACCTGTTGGTTGGGGATTATTTGTTCGTGAATAAGTTCGCGTACGGCTACAGTAACCTTGCCACGTTCATGGGCTTTCTGCCCTTCAAGGGGCGTCTGTTCGGGGCGCCCCCTCAGCGCGGGGACATCATCGTTTTCAAGCTGCCAAGCGACACCTCCACGGACTACATCAAGCGCCTGATTGGGGTGCCGGGCGACCGGGTTCAGATGCGCGAGGGGCGGTTGTACATCAACGACCAGGAAATCCCACGCGAGCTGCAAGCCGTCACGCCGCCCTTATCGCCGCTGTGGGGCGGGCGGGCGACGGAAACCTACGTTGAAACGCTGCCGAACGGCGTCCGCCACCTGATCCAGGAAGAGGGCGACGATCGTCCGTTGGATTCGACGCCTGTGTTTGAGGTCCCGCCGGGGCATTATTTTTTCATGGGTGACAACCGCGACAACTCGCGAGATAGCCGTACCGACCTCGTCGGATTCGTCCCCGCCGAGAACCTCGTCGGGCGGGCCTCGTTCCTGTTTTTCTCGCTTCACGACGGAACCCACGCCTGGGAGTTCTGGACCTGGCCCTGGACGATCCGGTGGGATCGCCTCGCGAAAACCGTGACATGAACAGGTCCGTCACGTCCTTGGAAGGCCGCCTGGACCACCGGTTTACCCAACCGCGTCTTTTGGACGAGGCCCTAACGCACCCTTCGGTGGAACGGGGAGGACCCTCGGCCTCGCCCTACGAACGGCTGGAGTTTCTGGGCGACCGCGTGCTCGGCCTCGTGATCGCCGGATGGCTGTACGCGCGGTTCCCTGCGGCGCGGGAAGGCGAACTCGCCCGACGGCACGCGGCGCTCGTCAACCGGGATGCCTTACGAGCCGTCGCGCTGGCCCTCAACCTTCAGGACGATTTGCGCCTGCCGCGGGGCGAGGACGTGCTGGATTCGCGGGCCAACCTGTCGGTGTTATCGGACGCGCTGGAAGCCGTGATCGGGGCCCTCTACCTGGACGGCGGTCTCGCGGTCGCGGAAAGGTTCATCCGGCGATTCTGGGAAGGGACGTTGGACGCTCCGCTTGAAAGCACGGACGATCCCAAGACGACGTTGCAGGAATGGGCGCAGGGGCAGGGGCTGCCCTTGCCCGCTTACCGCGTCGTGGCGCACGCGGGCCCCGCGCACGCGCCGCTCTTCCGGGTGGAGGTCCGTGTGCAAGGGTTTGAGGTGACCGAGGGCGAGGGACCTTCCAAACGCGCTGCCGAAAAAGCCGCCGCCACCGCGTTCCTGACGCGAACAGGGAGCAACGCATGACCCACCTTTCCGAAACACCACCCCCCGTGCCCACCTCCTCGCCCCAACGCGCCGGGTTTGCGGCGCTGCTGGGTCCCCCGAACGCGGGCAAGTCCACGCTGCTCAACACGCTGATCGAAAGCAAACTCGCCATCACGAGTCCCAAGCCGCAGACGACGAGGCTTCGAGTCCTCGGGCTTTGGACCGAAGGGGAGACGCAAGTCGGGTTCCTGGACACACCGGGGTTGTTTGAGCCCAAGACAGATCTGGACCGTGACATGGTGACCGCCGCCTGGCAGAGCCTCCAGGGTGCCGACGCCGTGGCGCTCGTGGTGGATGCGAGCGTTCAAAAAGAGCGGGGCCCCGCCGCGCGGACGGCTGAGATTATCGCTCAACTTGCTGAGCGTCAGCGCACGGTCGCGCTTGTTCTGAACAAGATTGATCGCATGGCCCGTCCGGACCTTTTGCCCCTGGCCGAACGCCTACAGCGCGAGGGCGCGTTTGAGGCGATTTTCATGGTCTCGGCCCGCACGGGGAACGGGGTGAGCGACCTCCGCGCGTTTGTGAAAGAACGCATGCCGCCGGGACCTTGGCTTTACCCCGAGGACCAGCTGACGGATTTGCCCGAACGTCTGTGGGCGGCGGAGATCACGCGCGAGCAAGTGTTTTTGCAACTCCGGCAAGAAGTCCCCTACGCGGTCACGGTCATGCCCGGCGTGTGGGAGCCCCACAAGGACGGCTCGGTGGTCGTGCGGCAAACGATTTACGTGACCCGGCCCGCGCACCGCGCCATTGTCCTCGGAAAAAACGGCACGCGCATCAAGGCGTTAGGCCAAGCTGCTCGTCAAATACTGGAAGAGCACCTCAAACGCCGCGTACATCTTTTCCTGACTGTCGAGGTCGACCCTCGCTGGCAAGAGGTCCCCGAAACGGAGCGTCTTTTTGGCCTGACGCGCTCAGGTCAATCCAGGTAAGATTCCTCCCTCCTGAAGCGTTGGTTTTTGAGGGGCGACGGTAAAGCAAACGCAGCGGGACTCCCTCGCCCCTTGGGAGAGAGGGCTGGGGTCTCCGCGAGGCGGAGTCGAATGTGAACAAAAAAGCTTGTTTTTGTGCGCGTGACGTTGGGGGGGCTTAAGGAAGGCAACTGTAGGATTCCAAGCCCCTTAACCCTCGAGGGGAGAGGGAATCCTGCCACACGACCCCGAGAAGTTTTGAACGTCCAAGCCCCGCAAAAGGTCCTCTCACCCCCACTCCCTTCGGCTTTTCACCCTTGAAGGGGTGTCTCAGATCCGTTGGGCAGTGAGGGGAGAGACCCCCCTTACTGGTTTCATCAGTGGGTGCAACCAATAGCGCTTGTCATACACCTAAGATTGCTAGTTTTTTCTGTACGGAATTCCAGCCACTTACTGACGATATGATTGCCGCTCGGGGTATTCTCTGCTCCGGCGGTGATCGCCTTGACGAAATACATATGCGTTGGCGGAACAATGGCGTCC
>CAIPYM010000068.1 GCA_903869345.1 uncultured Pseudomonadota bacterium | reverse complement strand
CTTGATGGCTTATAACTTCCAGCGCGAGCTTAAGGCCTTGAAGTTCCTCTCACCCTATGAGAAAATCCTCTCAGAGTGGCGAGATCACCCACACCTTTTTCACTCAAACCCTCTCCACTACTTATTGGGACCAAACAGCTAACCCGCCCCCCCGCCCCTACTTCTTCCGGGCCGCGAGCGCCATAAGGAAGTGGCTGATGAGAAGCGTATCGGGGGACCCCGTGCGCTTGAGCGCGACCTCCACCGAAAGCGCCTCGGTCAGGACGGACTCCAGGGCGGGCAGCGACCAACGTTCAACCTGGCGCGTAACCGCAGGCACGCGCTTCCAAAAGACGGGCGGTTGAAGGCGCTTGACGGCGTCCTCGGCACGCGCCCCGGCGTCTTTGGCGCCGCGTGCGGCGTGCAGACGCACCAGGTGGTTTTGCGTCGCGCGAATCAGGGCGACGGGCGCCGTATCCTCGGCCAGCAGGCGTTCCAACGTCGCGCAGGCCCGCCCGACATCGCCCAGCATCGCCGCATCCAACAAGGCGTCCAGGGCAGCCCCGGTCGCGTCGTCCAAAACGGCGTGCACGTCGTCCAGCGTCACGCGGCCCGTCCCGTGAACGTAAAGCGCGAGTTTTGTCAGCTCGCTCCGCATGGCCTGCCGGTCGGGGGGTAAAAGGGCCGCCAGGGTCGTCACCACCTCTTTGGGCGCGGCCAGGTTTTCCTCGGCCAGAATCGTGGCCACCGTGCGGGCCATGTCCGCGCCTTCCTCGACGTAACACGGAAGCGCGACGGCAACGGGCCCCGCCTCGTCAACGACCGCGCGCAGCTTGGAGCGTTTATCGAGATCCCCGGCCTCCAGCAGAATCACGCACGATTCAAGCTGCGCAGGGCGCTCCAACAGAGTCGCCACAATCGGCGCCACCGAATCAGGCGTCCGGGTCACCAGCACAAGCCGACGATCGCCGCCGAACGCAGGCGAGGCGGCCTCGTCCAAAAGCCGCTGTGGATCTTCGGTCAGCGAGGGGCCCGCAAGCCGGGTCACACGAAAAGGATCGTCCAGATCCGGCGCGAATCCTCGGGCCAGGGCGTCCAGGCGCTCGCGGGCTAAGCCACTGTCGGGACCGTACATCAGAATGATTCGCGCCGCCGCGTCCGGCTTTTTCACAAACGCCGCAGCAGCGGCGGGCGCGGTGATTTTCACGGCACGCGCCTACCGAACGGGCGCGGGACGAACGGCGAGCGCTGAGTCGCGTGCCGGTGTCGTGGTCGCGTAGTGCAGGGCGAGACGGTTCACAATTTGCTCACTCACCTCGTGCAGCGCCCGCTCCTCGGCGTCTTTCTGAGCCACGACCGTGCCGTAAGGGGCCTCCAGTTTGCTGGAGCTAACGACGGATCGTGCTTGGCCCCTGAGAATCACGCCCCCCTTCCGGTCCCTCAGCTGGTACGTCGCAACCAGCGTGAGTTCCCGCCGCGAGGTGGTCGCGTCTTTCAGAATGCCGAGATCCGCCACGGAGCTTGTCAGCGTCACCGAGAGGGTTGATTCGGGGTTTTCGGGCCGCCCTTGAAGGTACATCCGGTCGATCAGAAGGTTGCGCAGAATCTGCCCCGGTCGGTCGGGAATGGAGGCAATCGCCACACGGCCCAGGGATTCCGCAACCGGAGTCCCGTTGTCGGAGCGATCGCCGTACACGGGCGCAAACCCGCACCCGCTTCCGGTCCCTAGAACGAGGACCAGGACCGCCACCCGTGCCGCACGAGAAAGGAAAAAAGAATCCATCACAGGGCCCCCCTCCGCCTAGTCTTGGGCGCGGCGGGCAATGCGCTCAATCTCGCGCTGAACATGCCGATCCACGATGCTGGGCAGGTTCGCGTCGAGCCATTCCTTCATGAGGGGCTTCAAAAGCTCACGGACAAGGCTTTCCAGTGTGCGATTCCCATCCCCCAGGCGCAGGGCGGGGCCGGAGGAGGGCCGCTCGGCCGCCGCTCCCGCCAAGGCCGACAACGAGGCCGTTGCCGCGAGGATACTGGATTCCGAGACCAGTGATTCGCGCTCGCCCGTAGCTCCGGACGGAGGAGGAGAAGGGGCCGACGCGGGGGGGGACGGCACGGGCGCATCTTCCAGGGAAACCGCCCCTGATTCGGGTGGAGCAGCGACAGGGGCTGCCTCCACCGGAGCGGATTCAGGGGCTTGAGGGGCTTCAGCAGGCGGAGTCCCCGACTGATCGTCCGCGATAATGCGGCGAATCGAGGTGAGGATCTCCTCCATCGTGGGCGCCGGATTGAGGCCGGCCTCGGGGGTGTCGGGCATGCGGGCGGCAACGATGGGAGCAGGAGAAATCGGAGACAAGAACCAAGCGCAGTCTAACGGGTCAAGGCGGCTTTGCAAGCCTGATGCGATGGCCTGATGCGATGAACGTTGGCGCCTTGGCGGTGTCGGAGGCGCAACCCTCAACAACGCTTCCGCCGTACGTGCCCTCCTCGTCCAAGGCGGCAGGTGAAGACGTTGTTTTTGGGAAAAAGAGGTGTTGTGCGGTAACACGCTTGCCGAACAGGGGGTTCGCCCCTGTAGGAGAATCGCGTGACATGCCCTTTTGCCCCCTCCCGATCACCGCCCTCACCTCCGACGACGCCCCGGCGTTGGTCGCGCTGCAGGCCGCGTGTTTTGATTCCGGAGGAACGTGGAGCGCCGAATCGTGGACCACGAGCCTCAACCTTCCCACGTCACGCGGGGCCGGAATCCGCGAGGACGATCTGATTCGCGGCGTGATTCTGGCGCAGGTGACCGAAGACGAGGCCGAGATTCTCACCCTGGCCGTTCATCCAACGGCGCGACGACATGGGTTGGGTGCAGCACTCGTGCGGCATCTGGTGACGGTCTTTGCCCCAAACCGCCGGATTCATCTTGAGGTCGCGGCGGACAACATCGCGGCTCAGGGACTTTACGAACGCTGCGGGTTTGTGCGGTCCGGCCTTCGGCCGGGGTACTACAGGCGCAGCGAGGGACCCGTGGATGCGTGGCTCTACACATCCCCAGGATCCCCCGAAACGCCGCGTGGTTCCTAATTCAGGCTGTGGGGAGGCGGAGCGGTCGATGGCGGCGCAACACCTCGAGGGGGGGCTTGGCGATTGTCCGGTGCACGCTGAAGCCCTTGGACAAAACGGCGCGGCAACCCGCCCACGTGCGCCAGAAAATCCGTGACAACCGTGAACTTGCCTTTGACAAAATCCACCGACATTTGCGCGGACTGACGCAGCCCTTTGGAAAATTCTTGAAACGCCGCTTGAAGGTCGGCGGGGCTCTGCAGGTGCTGCCAGTTTTTAAAAATGTTGGTGATCTGGGCCATGGTCAACCCGAATCGGCCCATGGTCTTGGAAAGTTCCGGCGAGACTTCGTGGGTCCCGACCGCAGGAGGAGCACCTGTGCCACCTTTGCCCTTTTCGCCCCGACCTTCGTCGCCCTCGCCCTCAGCGCGGCGGCGGCGTTCATCCTCAGTTTCGTTATTGTCGTCGTCCATGGCCGTTTCCCGTTTCTTTCCTATTCCTCGACGGCCCGCCCATTGCGAAGGCGCAAAAACACGGTGTCAAAACCTTCGACCGGTTTGCGGTTTTCCATCCGAATGATAAGGACCTTGGCGATCTTCAACAGGTACGCGTCCATTTCATCCGTGGACTCCCAGTCAACCAAATACGTCTTGCCATTGTCAAAAATAATTTCAAGCCGCCGACGATCCAGGTGATACCCCACCCAGAGAGGGATCGCCTCAAACGGTTCGTCATGAACCATGCAGACCTTGCCGCGGGCGTTCACAATGAGGCCAATGTTCACGACGCACGAGCCTCCCTCGGCTCTAAAAGTTCCAGGCCCCACGGAGCAAGGCGGCCCATTCTAGGGGAACCGGGCGGGTACATCAACCGAGGGGATGCTGAGCTTTTCCGCAAAGAGAATTGCCCCTTTGCGTACGGGAGAATCCCACCACAATCAGGCATGGGGCCGTGCTGGCACCGCCCCCGTTAACCGGGCCGACGGAGGAGGCGGGGTCCCTAAACCCCAACGATCGGCGTAGGCTCCGGGCGAAGCTGGCTCCACGCGTGCTACCGGAGACACGGTAAGCCCCAGCGGGTCCGCTGAACTTTGAGGGTCTGGACCGTTGCCGGACACGGCATCACAGAAGTCCTTCACGATCCCAGGCGCGTTGCCTTGCAAGATGTTTTCCGCCGCCCTTAGGCCACTTGTCACCAAACGGCATGGCTGGCCACTCGAATCACAGTCCACGAGCCGATAGAGGGCTATCGCGCCGCTCTCCAGGGTTCTTCGCCCGATCATCAGCCCGAGGTGCTTGCCCCCGGTTTGTAACGCGTAAACGTCCAGAGGAAACGACGTCTCTTGCTGAGCCCCATGGCTTGAAACAGAAGCCTGCACAGACACATCCAGCTGTGTCAGTTGGAACACAGCCCCGGTCGGTGAGCCGACAACCGGCACCTGGCCCGCAACGGTTTTCCCGTATAAGGCCTCCAAGGCCGTCATCATCGCCTCTGAAGCATCGGCAGACGTCATTCTGCTAGGCGGAGAGACTGCTGGCGGTGCTCGCCGTGCTGCTTGCGGCGGGGGATCAGCCCCTGCGGGAGGCAAAGGTGCGTTGCCTCCGCCCAACGACGGCTGTAAGATGGCTGCTGGTGGAGGTGGTGGGGAAGCGGCAGAGACGGAACGAGGTGGGACAGACAAGCCAGACCTGTCCGGGCCCCGCGCATCTCGCGTGATCTGCGTCGCCAGAACAGTTAATGGCTTTTGACCCGTCGCATCTGGCCTCTCTGCGATCTGGAGCGTCGGAAGAAGCTCGGCATTCAGATAGGCCACTTGATAGAACACAATCAAAGGGTAGGTTGGCTGGGTTGGGTCGGCAGAGAGGCGGTAGACATCCTTAGCCCACCTGTCGGCTTGATCAACCTGACCTCGTTTCCGGTATTCGAAAGCAACCAGAATCGCACAACCGGGATTGCGGAAGCCATGCCCAACGCGCTCAAGGTCGTTATTCCCGAGTGTCTTCTGCGCATCTGCACAATGGACCGCAAACAGCCGTTGTTGGGCTTGTTGGATGGGGTTATCAGCCCGACCCGGATCCGCCCCGTCTTGTCCAGAGGTTGCGCCAGAAGACGTTGCGGCAGCCCCCGCAGACAGGACCATAGCCAGTGCCGCCGACACGGCGACGGCGCCCCAGCCTGCTCTCCAGTCCGTACGTGGATTCCACGACATCTGTTCCGATCCCTTCAACGGGCACAAAGTCCTCTTTCCCGGACTTTATCGAAATGATAGCCGTTTTTTCTTAAGAAGGGAATAATTTGCATCGCGCCTGTTTTTGTGAAGTCTTTTAAATCAAGGAGTTAGCCCCGCACTTAAACGACGAAAAGCGAGAGTGTTAATTAAAGATACATCTGAATTGGGAAGCGAGGGGTTCGTAGTTTTCGGGTTGGGAAAGATAGTGATGGAGACGTAAGGAGAGGTCGACCATTTCTTGAGATTGAGAGACCACTTTCGTGCGACGCCGGAATCGCGCAAGGTAGTAGCGGATGTTGCTGTTGTTCTGCTCGATGGGGAACGTGAGGTCCTTTCCCGTGAAAAGTTGTCCTTCGGGAATGAGCCTATGAAATCCTGCCCAATCGTCCGTTAGGAAGATCTTGCTTGCAAGGGCAATCTTATCGAGAAGTCTTTGGAGGGTTGCATCATCACGGCCCCCCAACACCCAGGGTAAAACTCGCCGGTTAACAGGATCAAACGCTCGGAGTACCCACAGTTTTTGGCTCTTTTTTTAGAAAATGCCACATCTCGTCAAGATTCAATACATCGATATCAGCTGGTATTTTTGGTTCCGGAATCTTTTTCGCCTCGGCTTTAATCCATGCGTAGACACTCACATGGGACACCCCTAAAAGTCGCGCAATCATCCGATAACTCATGTTCCCCATCCCATACAAAAGAAGCGTTAACACCCTCATCATGTGAGGTTTTCCGCATCTTTTTGTCGCTGTGAAATGGCACCCGCAACTCTTGCATCGGTACCTTTGATGCCCTCGCACAATCCCACTTTTTACGGAGTCCTTTCCCCCACAACGCTTGCACACGAGCTCGCACATGGCCTCTCCTTTCGGTTGGTTGACCATGTCTTTTTACCACAAAAAAATTTAAAAGTACTACCCCTGCATAAAAATAGATAACATTTACTAGGCAGCGTACTTGGTTTCCTTGGCCTGGAAGAAGGAGCGGACCTTGGCGGGAGATTTCTGAATGTGCCTCAAATAGGCGAGAACGTTGGATTTCAGCTCCTTCTTG
>CAIPYM010000067.1 GCA_903869345.1 uncultured Pseudomonadota bacterium | reverse complement strand
CAAGAAGGAGCTGAAATCCAACGTTCTCGCCTATTTGAGGCACATTCAGAAATCTCCCGCCAAGGTCCGCTCCTTCTTCCAGGCCAAGGAAACCAAGTACGCTGCCTAGTAAATGTTATCTATTTTTATGCAGGGGTAGTAGGATCTTGCGTTTGCGGGATTTGGGGTTATGTCATGATCTCTCTCGTTTCCCTGTTGCCCCCGTGTTGCCATGACTCCTCCTTCCTTGCGTGTTGCCGCTCTTGTCGACCTTGAACGCTCCCCCCAAGCGGGGGGGCATGTGAAGTGCTGGGAGCGTCTGGCCCAAGCTGCCGCCGAGGTGCGGGATGGCCCCTTGGACCTGACCGTCTTTTTCTCGGGGCCTGCCTCGCGGGACGAGGACCTCGCGCCGCATGTGCGTCTGCGCCACGTGCCTCGGGTCTTTAGCACCAAGAATCTTCGGCTTCCCTACGTTCCCGACCACACGGACCTTGCGCCGTTCAACCCCACCTTGGCGCGGGCGCTTGGGGCGTATGACGTGTTGCACACGACGGAAGGTTTCTTTTCGTTCAGCCGCACGGCCGAGCGTGTGAGTCGACAAACCGGCGCGGCGCTGGTGACCTCGTTCCACACGGACGTGCCCGCGTACGCTCGCATTTTTACGGCCAAAACGATCGAGCATATTTTCGGGCAAGGGCTTGTGACACGCGTGTTACGCGACACGTTGCGCATGCCCGAACGTCAAGAGCGGCGCATGGTGGGGCGTCTGCATCGCCACCTGAGCCGATGCCAAGCCGCGCTGGTCGCACGGCGCGAGGATCACCACCTGGCCGAGGGGGTCCTGGGGCCCGCAAGGGTCCACATCATGCGCCTGGGGGTGGACAAGGCCCTTTTTGCCCCGACGCGTGCGGACCGCGCCGCCCTCATGGCGCGTTACGGAATCCCGCCCGACCGGTTCATCCTTCTTTTTGTCGGTCGCTTGGATGTCGGCAAAAATATTCTGACTCTTGTGGAGGCGGTTGAGACCCTGAAGGCCGAAGGCCTTCCCGTGCATCTGATCGCGGCGGGCCAAGGACCTGCGGAAGCCACGATTCGCCAGCGTTTGGGGGATTCGGTGACGCTCCCCGGTTTTGTCGCGCCGGCCGATCTTGCGCCCCTTTATGCCAGCGTGGATCTTTTTACCCTACCGTCGGAAGTGGAGATCCGGAGCATGGCGGTGGGCGAGGCCTTGGCCTCGGGGTGTCCCGTTGTCTCAGCGGCCAAAAGCGGAATCGCGCCGCTCTTCAACGCGGGCACAGCGATCGGCGTGGTGGACGGCGGTGGACACGCCTGGGCCCATGCCTTGCGGCAGGTGATCCTTGATCCCGCCGTGAGGCAGGGGATGCGCCAGGCTGCTCGGCATTACGGCCAAACGCGCCTAGCCACGTGGGGTGACGTCCTGATGGACGACGTGTTGGGTTCTTGGCAAGACGCCGCGCGGGAGCGCCGCGCAGGGACGCCGGCCCGCAAGGGTCTCCGCACCTGGAGCGAAGGGACTCAGGCGACAAAAAACCGCAGGACGTGAACGCATGTTCCCTGGGACGCTTCCAGGGGGCGTTGTTTTTCGGAATTCCCTGACGGCCCTGAAAGGGTTTAACCGAACAGACGCAGAACGGCTTGAGCCGCCTGGCCCGAGATGCTGAGGCTGATAACCCCCAATTGCTGCCGGGTCTGAAGGGTCGTTGCATTCGCGCCTTCCTCGTTCATGTCCGCCAGAGTCAGGTTGTCCGAAGCCACCGTCAACGTGTTGACCAAGTTTGTCGAGAAATCACTTCTTGCCGTGATGATCGTGCTGTTGGACCCGAAAGACGCCGCTTGCGAGCGGATCAGCGCGAGCGCATTTGTGAGTTTGGTCTGGTCGGTCTGGATGTTGGCCTGAAGAGTTCCCGCGCTGGCCCATCCGTTTGTTGAGGCCGTGCCCATGGACCCTGCCAGAGTCCCTGTTGTGCTTGCGTAGTCCACCGATTGGATGGTCAGGCCTGACGCGGTGTTCTGTGGGTCGAAGTTGACGGTGAGATCCTGTCCGGTTCCCGACAGGAGATTGGTGCCGTTAAACGTCGCGTCCGTGGCCAAGTTTCGGATCTGCGTGAGCAAAGCATCGTACTGCTGCCCGAGCACCTGAGTCGCCGCCGTGTCCGTTCCCGACTGGAGTGCTTTAACCGCCAAACCCTGAGCGTTTTGGATGAGCATATCAATGCTTGAGAGCGCGTCCGTTGCCGCTTTAATCGTCTGAATCGCTGTCCCGAGACTGTCTTTGATGAGTTGGACCGCGTTGGCGGTGTCCATAAACCCTCTGGCCGTAAAGTAGACCGTGGGATTGTCCATGGCCGAATTCACTTTTTTGCCCGTTGCCAAGCGCTGCTGGACCGTGTCCAGACTCCTGGTGGTGCCGGCAAGGGCCAGCACGTTGGCGCGTGCAGACCTGCTGAGGGTGATATCGCCGATGGCCATTGGGAAAACCCTTTCTGCGAAACAAGTTATTCGTGAGAAGAATGCTCTCGGGGGGAGACTTTGCATCCTCTGTGCCAACAGCTCGAAAAGGGCGGTTCTCCTTAGAAAATTTGCTTTTTTGAAACGCGCTCCGGGAGGTGAGCGCCCGTCTTAGCGTGGGCAGAAGAAGCGATGATGCGGGAGTGCTTGCTTGCGGACCGGGGGCATGGCATCCAGGACTTTGTATGGATCACGTTTCTGGCCCCCTTCACCCTCTTGGCGTGCTTCGGCGCGGGGACCGGGGCGTGGTGCGCCGCGTGAACGCTGAAGGTGCAAACCGTCTGCACCCTTTGCTCGATATGGGATTCATTGAAGGGGCGGTTGTGCGCGTTCTTCACGAAGGGCCCATTGGTCGCGACCCCATGGCCGTTCAGGTGGGGGACTGTCGCGTGGCTCTGCGCCGCTCGGAGGCGGGTGCGATTCTGGTGGAGTTGGCTACCCCCGATCGGGTCTGCGAGGACGCACGGTGAGCGGCCCCGGCTTCCGTTTCGCGCTGGTGGGGCCCCCGAATTGCGGGAAGACCTCGCTGTTCAATGCGTTGACCGGTGGTCGGCAAAAAGTGGCCAACTACGCGGGCGTGACGGTCGAATGTCGGGAAGGGCGCATGACAACGCCCTCCGGGTTCACCGCGCGGCTCTTGGATTTGCCGGGAATCCTAAGCCTCAACACCCGGAGCCCCGATGCGGCGATCACGCGAGAGGTGTTGCTGGGGCGCGGGTCGCCCGAAGGCCCTCCTGATGTTGTCGTGTGCATCGCGGATGCAACGCGCTTGGTACCGGCCTTGCGGTTGGCGCTCGAGGTCAAGACCCTCGGGATCAGGACGCTGGTGGTTCTCAACATGATGGATGTCGTGCAAGCCCGCGGGCGTCACGTGGACCCCGAGGTTCTTGCGCGGGGGCTTGGCCTGCCCGTTGTGGAAAGCGTGGCCGTGCGACGCAAGGGGGTTCAGGCCCTGCGAAGCGCTTTGGAAGATGCGGCTCAGGGCCTCCCGTCCCGGAGCGTTGCTCAATCTTCCCAAGCCGAGGAACACTTTTTGCCGGGGGCTGACGAGGCCAAGGCCGCGCAGCGACGCGCTTGGCACATGCAGGCTGAAAAACTTGCCCGTGCGGCGGTTGTTCGTCCGGGCCGCGCGAGCCGTTGGACGGACGTGGCGGACCGCGTTCTTTTGCACCCCGTGGGTGGGCTCGTGAGTCTCGCCCTCATTCTGTTCGTGATGTTTCAAAGCGTGTTTGTGCTCGCGGCCCCGATGGAGGGGGCCCTGGAGACGTTTGTCGCCTTTTTGGGAAATGCGCTGACGGCCTCTCTTTCCCCGTCGTTGGTGCGCGATTTTCTCACGGCGGGCGTGGTGCAGGGCGTCGGGGGCGTTCTTGTTTTCCTGCCTCAGATTGGGCTTCTGTTCACGTTCATCGCCCTGTTGGAATACAGCGGGTACATGACCCGCGCCGCGTTTTTGATGGACCGTCTGATGGGAGGCGTCGGGCTTCACGGGCGATCGTTCATCCCACTCCTCTCGTGCTTCGCGTGTGCCGTGCCGGGCATCATGGCAACGCGAGCGATTGAAAATCCCCGTGATCGGCTTGTGACGATTCTTGTCGCTCCGCTCATGACGTGCTCGGCGCGCCTGCCCGTTTACACCCTCATCGTCGGGGCGATGATTCCCAAGAGGGTGGTGCTGGGGTTCATCGGGCTTCAGGGGTTGACGCTTTTTGGTCTCTACGCTCTCGGCATCGGGGGCGCGTTGCTGGTTGCGTGGGTTTTGAAAAAGAGGACGGGGATCGGTGTGCAAGAGACGTTCCTGGTGGACCTGCCGGATTACAAGATTCCGCTCGTGCGTAACGTGGGGATCACGGTCGCTCTTCGGCTGGGGGCGTTTATCCGCCGCGCGGGGACGGTGATTTTGGGGTTGATGATTCTCGTGTGGGCCGCTGCGCGGTTCCCGCAACCCCCGCCCGATTCGACCGAGCCCGCGCTGGCCTTCAGTTTTGCCGGACGGCTGGGGCATGCGCTCGCGCCGCTGATGGCACCTTTGGGGTTTGACGAGGCGATGACGGTCGCCCTGATTCCCGCGATGGCGGCTCGCGAGGTGGCGGTTGCGGCGCTCGGCACGTTGTACGCGGTGCAAGCGGGATCAACGGAAACCGTGGGAGCGTTGAGCGAGGTGTTGCGCCATACCTGGTCGCTTGCGTCAGCCTTGGCCTTTCTGGTCTGGTTTGTGTTCGCGCCCCAGTGCCTGGCGACGCTGGCGGTGATCGGGCGCGAGACCGGGCGTTGGGTTTGGTCGGTTGTGACGTTCACCTACCTTTTGCTGGTTGCTTACGGAGCCTCGTTCTTGACCTACCAAACCGTGAGGGTGCTCGAGGGCGCTTCGTGAGGCGTAACCGTGTGGGATTCCCTTTTGCTTGAGAGGGGGAAAAGAGTCTCGGAAGCAACTTGAAAAAACGCCCGCCGCGCGGAAAGATAGGGCTGTCTTGTCGCCCTGTCCGTACAACGTTCGGCGGGGGCTCTCGTGATTCCGAGGCTTGTGCCGCACCCATGCCAATTCCGCCCCTCCCCTTGCAGGTTGTGACCAACTCTTCGGTGGTGTGTTCGGGACGCGAAGGCCCCGACAGCGGCCATCCGCGTGTGTTTCTGGCCGTTCCCTACGGGGGCGAGGTCCTTTGCCCGTACTGCTCCCGGCGGTTCACGCGTGATCTCTCTCGAGGTTCGTCGTCTCAGGCCGCCGCCGAAGCGTGAAGGCAGCCCGGCGAGGACGAATCCTCGCGCTTCCTTTCGCACGCCTCTTCCCGAGACCCTTCGCGCACCACGTCCACCACGTTGCCTGCCGCATCAAAGCACGCGCACGTCAGGGAATGGGGAACGTCCGAAAGTGTCACGGCGGGTCCCTCCAGGTGTATCCCCCCGCCCCGTGCATCAAACCCCCGTACAACGCGCACGTAGGGACATTCGTCCATGTTGATCCCAAACGAAAGGCTGTTGTACCAAAGCGAATCACCCTGGTCCTCCAACGAACGGCAAGCTTCAAACCCGGCGGGCACGAACAGAAGGGGCTTGAGGCTCTGCCCCCCATCCCCCGACGTGAAGGCCGCACGAGCGAGGCTGCACGCGAACGCTTCATGCCCCGGCGAAAGGCGTTGCAACAACCGGAGGTGTGACGTCCAACGGGTAATCGTCGGGCTGTCGGCTTTGGCAATCTGGCGCGCTTCGCGCACGCCTTGGCCATAAAGATGGAGGAAATCGCCCGCGCCTTCCGCCAAAAGAGTTTCCACCGCCCGACCAGGAACCGAAGCAAATTGGAGCCGCAACAAGCGTTGCCAGGCCTCTTCCGCCGGGCCGCGCAAATGGACGATATCCGTCGTTTCAAGCCCCGGTTTGGCTAAAAGAGCCGCCCGGAAAGCTAAAAGTTCGGTCATGACCGTTTCATTGTCTTCCGTTCGAGGACCGAGGTACGTCCCCAGGTACACAAGCCGATCCCCCGCGCGGAAACGCTCGGCCAACGCGTCATGAATCGCGGCGAGCAAACGTGCGTTCCCTTGCGTGGCGGCCACGGCCCAAATTCGGCGCGGCGAGCCCAGATTCCGAAACTTGGAGGAGGCTTCCTGCATGGCGGTTCCCGAGACTCCCTGGTGGGGCTTAGGGTGACACACCCATCCCCCTGTCTGCAACGGCAGAGGCGATTCGGAGGTGATTGGACTTTGCCACCCGTCAAGATTTCCGGGGTTTAGCAAGAGAGATTTGGGCCCATCTCCCGTCGTCCCGGCGGAGGCCGGGACCCCGAGAGGCTGAAAGAGCGGTCCTCGAATCCCTCGGGATTCCGGCTTTCGCCGGAATGACGGTTTTTTAAGCTCCGTTCCCTCCACCCGCCCTCGCAAACGATGTGAAGAAATCCAGCTCACAACCTTGACAGACACAAAAAACCCGCGCTTCGGCCGAAACGCGGGTACAGTACGCCATGGATTTGTCAATACCCCTTTGGACCTGCCGAGTCAAGAAAAAAAATGGAAAAAAATGGGGGGAAAAAAGGATCTATCAACTCCCCCGTTCACAAGCGGGGACGTTTGTGGCACCGTGCGTGGGCGCGGGGCGTTCGGTTCGGCGCGTTCCCGTGTGAAACCTCCCAGGGTGAGCCCGCGTGCCCTCCGACTCCCCGTTTTTGGAACCTCCGCTCGCGCCTCCGCCTGAGGTCATTACGCGGGTTGTTGCCCTGCGCGGTTTTTTCGACCGGGCCGAGAAATCTTTGGAAAGTGGCCAGCCCGCCGATCTTTCGCGCCTTGAATCGGACGTTGCCGGCGTGTGCCGCGTCGTTCAAGCGTGTCCGGTTGCGCAACAAGGGGCGTGCATCCCCCTTGTGTCCGAATTGATTGACCGTTTGGCCGCCTACACGAACAAGCTGGACGACCTGCAGCGGCGTCTTGCCATGTCCGCCGATGAATCTCCTTCCGAGGGTTCCGATGGACGGTCCTGATGGCATTTCATGGCTGCGGTTCCTGGTGGCCTCAGCCTCGGTCCTGGCGCTTTTGGGGGTTTTGTCCCTGGGGCTCCGGTGGGCCGCTGCGCGGGGATGGGGCGGCGTGGCGCTGGCGGGGCTTCGTCGCGGAGGACGACTCAGCCTGATCGAAAGCCTCCCCCTGGATGGACGGCGACGACTGGTCCTGATCCGGTGCGACGCGACCGAAAGCCTTTTGCTTCTCGGAGCCCAGACCGAGCACGTTGTTTTGCGCCGCTTGCGGGGGGGGGCGTCTTTTGAAGAAACGGAAGGGGATTCAGGGGCAGCCGATAGTTCCTCAATCCCTGATCCCGGTATTGCCTCGTCGTCCCGGCGAAAGCCGGGACCCCGAGCTGCTGAAAGAGCGGGCCCCGAATCCCTCGGGATTCCGGTTTTCGCCGGAATGACGCGATGGATAAGGGGGCTGAGAAAAAAGTCATTTTGTACCGTGCCGCGCTCCCCTTTGGGTGAGAGAACAACGGAGGACGCGCCATGATCCCGCGCCCTATCCTTCAGGGACTCGGGGTGTTGACCTTGGCAGGCGTCATGCTGGCCGTTGGCGCAGGGATCGCGCAGGCGCAAAGCCTGAACATTGATCTGGGCGCGGGACCGACCACGACAGCTAAACTGATGCAGCTGACGCTGCTGATCACGGTTCTTGCGCTGGCGCCCTCGTTGCTCGTGATGGTGACGTGCTTCACGCGCATCGTGGTCGTTTTGTCGTTTTTGCGCACGGCCATTGGACTTCAGCAAACGCCCCCCAACGTCGTGATCGTGAGCCTGGCGTTGTTTCTCACGCTGTTCGTCATGCAGCCCGTGTTTGAAAAAGCCTGGGACGATGGCCTAAAGCCCTTGATGGATTCCCAGATTGACGAGGAAACGTCGTTCGACCGAACCATCGCGCCGTTTCGTGCGTTCATGCTGGCGAACACGCGTCCGCAAGACTTCACGATGTTCCTGAAAATGGGCAAGTTGGACTGGACTCCCCGTGAGGGACCCGACGCGGCGGCGGTCGCACAAGACGCGCCACTTCGGGCGCTGATTCCAGCGTTCATGATTTCCGAGCTGCGGCGGGCGTTTGAGATTGGGTTTCTGGTCTTCCTGCCCTTCCTGATCATTGACATGGTCATCGCCTCGCTGCTCATGTCCATGGGCATGATGATGCTGCCCCCCAGCGCCATTGCCATGCCCTTTAAGATCATCTTCTTTGTGCTCGTGGACGGCTGGTACCTGATCGCTGGCAGTCTTGTGAAAAGTTACGGACTCAGCTGAGGCCCTGTGGAGACATCCCTTCCCTTCGCGCCTGCGTTTGAGGTTTTTGCCGCACGTTGGTGGCAGGGCCGTTCATCGGCCGTCGTCGCGCGGCGGGTGTGCGACCTTGAAACACCGGTCTCGTTGCTGTTGAAGCTGGGGCGGGGGCGGCCCCACACGTTCTTGCTCGAATCCGTGGAAGGCGGCGAGACGCGGGGGCGGTATTCGATTTTGGGCCGAGCGCCCGACCTTCTGTGGCGGTGCATCGAAGGCCGCGCCGAGCGCGTTCACCTGGACCCCGAAGGACGCGTGACGTCCGTCGCGCCTGAAACCTTGCCGCCGATGGAATCGCTGGAATCGCTCCTGGCCACGTGCCGCCTGGACGCGCCCGACCTGCCCGCGCCCGTCGCGGCGGGGCTTTTCGGGTACTTGGGGTACGACCTGGTTTCCCAGATGGAGCGCGTGCCCGCCCTGCCGCCCTCGGACGTGGATGTGCCCGAGGCGCTTTTGATGCGTCCCCGCATTGTGGCGATCCTTGATCATGTGGAGGATGTCCTCACGTTGGTCACCCCGGCGTGGTTTGATGCCGCGCAGAGCGCTGAAGGAGCGTATGACGCTGCGTGCGCACGGCTGAGTGAAGCTCTTTCGGACCTGGATCAGCGGCCTTGCCGGGCGGTGGCGGCGCTGACGACCTCCCCCCCGGCCTCGCGCACACCCTCGCCGACCCCAGCGGCGAGGAGTGCTCTGACCCCCGAGGCGTTCAAGGCCAACGTGGATCGTGCCAAGGCGTACATTCGGGCGGGCGATATTTTTCAAGTGGTGCTTTCGCAGCGGTTTGAACGGCCTTTTTCGGCCTCCCCTTTGGCGCTCTACCGCACGGTGCGGCGGATCGAGCCCTCGCCGTTCCTCTTTTTCTTTGATTTCGGCGCATTCTCGGTGGTGGGCAGCAGCCCCGAGGTTCTCGTGCGCCTGCGGGACGGCGTGGTGACGATCCGCCCCATTGCGGGCACGCGTCCGCGCGGCCAAGGCAACCGCAGCGATGCCGAGCTGGAAGAAGAACTTTTGGCCGACCCCAAGGAACGGGCCGAGCATTTGATGCTGCTCGACCTTGGGCGCAATGACGTCGGGCGCGTGGCCGCCAAGGGCACCGTGCGCGTGACGGCGCAAAACACGATCGAACGGTACCACCACGTCATGCACATTGTGTCCAACGTGGAGGGCGATCTGGAGCCCTCGCGGACGGCGCTGGACGCCCTTCGCGCCGGGTTTCCGGCAGGGACCGTGAGCGGGGCCCCCAAGATTCGCGCGATGCAAATTATCGCAGAAATGGAACCTCAGCGGCGGGGCGTTTATGCTGGGGCTCTCGGGTATTTCGGTGCGGACGGGTCGCTCGACACGTGCATCGCGATCCGGACCGGCGTTGTGAAAGACGGGATGTTGTATGTCCAGGCGGGCGCGGGGATTGTGTACGACAGCGACCCCGAGACCGAGCACCGCGAGTGCCTTGCCAAGGCGCGGGGGCTGTTGCAGGCCGCTGCGCTGACGGAAGACGAGGGCCCGTAACATGGTGCGGGAGGACGACGAGTCCCTTGAATCCCTCCGCGCGGCCCTGCAGTCGGCCAGGGTGCGGATCCGGGAGCTCGAAACCCAGGTGGCCAGCCTGACGCGCGCGGCGGCGGACGATGACAACGCCCCTGCGTTGCTTCCACGGCCCGCGTTTAACCGCGAGGTTGCGCGGCTTCTTGCGCACGATGAACGGTATGGCGGGACGTCCAGCCTTGTGTACTTGACGCTGGAGGGGCTGGAGGTTTTCGCGCAGAGGCGCGGGCAGGCCGCAGCTCAGGCCGCCCTTCGCGTGACGTGTGACATTTTGCTCGGCAACGTGCGCCGCAGCGATATTGTCGGACGTCTGGGCCCGGACGAGTTCGGCATTCTCCTCGCGCGGTGCCCGAGCCACGAGGCGTGGCGCAAGGGCGAACACCTTGCGTGCGTTGTGCATGAAATGCTGGCCAAAACGCTGCCCCTCAACGGGGAGGGAGCTGAAGGTTTGCCTCTGGCAATTCGCTTTGGTGCCCACACGTTCGGTGAACGGGAAGACGTCGCAACGGGTCTCAAGCGCGCCGCTGCTGCGCTGACAGGCATGGGGGAATCGGCTTCGGAATAGCCAGCGCCTGGGGGTGTCCGCAATTCGGACAAGCTATCTTCCGCATCCTCTACAGAATCACTGCACTTGTGGTAGAAGGGGAAGGGGCCCCTGTTCTTCCGGGCGGGTTCGGCTCCAAGGGGGAATTCTGCACGCAGGGCTTTGACGCGCCACGATGTTGTCGCTTCGGTTTTCTTCAGGGCTTTCGCTGTTGGCCGCGGTGTTGACGGGGGTGGCTCCGTGCGCGGGGCTGGCCAACCCGCAAGGCGGAGTCGTGGCGGCGGGTCAGGCGGAGATCAGCGGCGCGGGGAGCGCGTTGACCGTCACGCAGCGCACGGACAAAGCGATCATCGATTGGCGCGGGTTTGATATTGGTGCGGGCGAGGTGACGACGTTCAAGCAGCCGTCGTCAAGCTCCCTTACGCTGAATCGCGT
>CAIPYM010000066.1 GCA_903869345.1 uncultured Pseudomonadota bacterium | reverse complement strand
CCTTTTCAAGCAGAAGACGGCATACGAGATCTGAGCCAGTGACTGGAGTTCAGACGTGTGCTCTTCCGATCTATCCACAACACTCCCGTCGTTGCGCGGGATCAGATGCTCGGTCTCAAACCACCACGTCAACAGAGCCTTACTGGTTTCACGAGCCCCAACGTAGTGCGACTCACGCCACGCATGGACTTTCTGTCGAAGGGTGTGGACGAGCGGCGGCAGGAGTTTTTCGTAAGATGTTGAGCGAAAGAGATCATCCCCCGGCAGCCACCGAACCTGCGGGTCCAGAATCGCATAAGGCGAGTGCGGGAAGTTGGGAGGGAGGGACATGCTTACGTTTCCTTCCCCTTTTTGTCTTCCAACAAATAGACCTCTTCGGAGGTTTTCTTAAGACTCCGCGTGGTGTCCCGACTGTTCAAGATTTGAATCTCGTGCCGTGCTTCACGTTGAAGAGTCTCAAAACGTTCCCGTCGCCCGATTCCGTCACGCATCATCTTAGCGTTTTGGCTTTCCATATTGGAAAGCACGATCAGCTCGTTGATGCTGGCAGAATCGCGAACGTTTTCGCCATTTTTTACACGTTCGAGATTGCGCTCACGCCACTCCTTAGCGGTGCAGCCAAAGAGAACAACGTTCAAAACGTCCGCTTCTTCGGCGTATTCCATGTCCTTGTTCCATTTTCGAGAAACAGGGATGAGGTGATTTTTAATGGCGTCGGTATGAATGTGGTAATTTGCTTTGCTCACCAGTCGCTTAACATTCCATTCCAGGTTGTACTGATTGCTCTCGATTTCTTTGAGTCGTTGATATTCCTTAATAAGGTAGAGCTTGAAAGTGGGGCTAATCCAGGTCCCAAATTCAAAGGCAATATCGCGGTGCGCGTAGGTGCCCCCATAACGTCCCGATTTGGCAACAACACCTTTTGCGCCTGTTTGCTCAATCCACTCCTTCACACTGATTTTAAAATTATTCAGACCGGATTGCTCGGCAATCTTAACAAAATGGCTAGCATCAAAACTTGGATTGTGCATTTCTTCCCAAACAGCTAGAAATTCCAGAGTGTTTCTGTTCCGAAGCCAATCTTTCACAAAGAATTCGCCGTCTTTTGCTTTTATCATATCGGTCAGACAAATGTAGTCTTCACCGTCCACGTTCAGGACAGAGACGACATTATCCTGAACGGTTACCGAACGCTTTTTTGGAAGGAAGGACAACATGCTTAAACCCTCGCGTTTTTAATTGGGGCGAATTCGCCCCAATTGGAACCCTTTGATGGACAAGTGTTTTTCGTCATACCCCCACCTCAATCACTTTTGTGGTGTCGTTGCCAAAGATGTCCACGACTTTGACGGCGAGGGTGCGGCGGCCTTTGGGGACTTCTTTGGGGGCACTGGTCAGCTCAATTTTGCGGTTTTTCTTAGTGCGGAAGGACTGCCATTCGTTTTCAAAAATGTAGTCTCCGGTCCAGATTTCCTCATACTCGAGGAGGGCCTGTTGCGCAGGTTCCAGTCCTTCAAGGCTCGTCTGGCCGTGCACGTCGCGGCGAACGCGAATCAGTTCACGCTTGCTGGTAAAATCATAATCCACGGCCCAGTAGTCAATCCAGTCCGTCCAATTTTTGGTCAGGACCTCCCGCGTGGTGATGCCGATTTTGTCTTTCACAACTTTGATGATCTTGCCGTTGTCCACCACCAGTTTCGTGCCGCCGTTTTTCAGGTTGGCTTCGACGTCACGCAAGCTGTCCTGATTGTAGAACACGGAAAAGTCGGTCAACTGCACCGCGAGAGTTGTGCCGACAATCAGGGGTTTGATTTCGATAAACGCGACATCGTGGAAAACGACCTGGCCCTTTTCCACGGCGCGTTTGTCGAACACCTCACGCGGAATGTGTTTAAGGGCGAGGTCCAGACCCTTGCCTTTCGCCTCGTCAATCGCGGTGGGGACAAGCCCCATTTCAAACTCAAACGCCAGAATGTCGGCCCGAGTCAGATGCTTTTGGCGGCATTCGTTGACGACTTCTTCCACAAACAAGCGCGTGACGGGCATGTTGACGGGACCGACCGCCACCATGCGTCCGGTTTTCTTGCCGTGGAAAACGCCCGTGCCCTCGGTCGCCTCGGCTTTGTAGGCTTTCAGAATCAGCGCAACAAAGGCCGCTTCTTTGGCCTCGCGCTGTTTGTGTTTTTCCTGGTCGCGCAGCGAGGCGTTCATGCCGATGTAGTGCTGGCGTTCGTATTTACCGAGGTTCAGAATCTCAAACGCCCGCCAACTTTTGTTTTCTTGTTTCAGGGTTCGCTGGACGCCGATCATGCGTTTGCGCGTGGTGTGAATGGCAAATTTACCGAGGTCCGAGCCGATCCACTTGCGCCCCAGCTTTTCCGCCACCGCCAACGTCGTGCCCGACCCCGCAAAGAAGTCAGCTACCAAGTCGCCCTCGTTGGAGGATATTTTCATAATACGTTCCAAGATACTTTCTGGCTTTTGTGTGGGATAATTAAGTCGCTCATTGCCAATCGGATGAATAATTGGCAATGTCCAAACAGCTCCCATTAACTTCTCTGTGCGGGTTTCATATATTATATTTCCGTTTTCATCTCTTTTAGCAGTGCGTTTTTTATTGATTGGGTCCCACGACACAATGGCTTGTTGCTGAACTTCTTTCACTGGAACGAGTTGATGTTCAAACTTATGGTGACCACTCCTTTTTGCATAACAAGTAATATACTCCCAGTCACGTGGGAGAACTTTTGAGAAACTAAATTTTGGCTTATTTTCAAAATGCCAAACAACATCATTGAGATGATTCTCGTTTCTAAAAATTTCATTTAACAGACATCGCATATACGGCAACATATCTTGGTTAATATGAACGTATATTGTTCCGTCCTCCGCCATCAAATCCCGCATCAGCGCGAGTCGCTCGTAAATCATCGCGATAAAGCTATCCGCGCCTTTGCCCCAGGTGTCGCGGTAGGCGATTTCTTCCAGGACCGAGGGTTGTTTGGTGAGCGTGTCCTCGCCGATTTCGATGTCCATCGAAAAATCCGCGCCCACGTCAAAGGGCGGATCAATGTAGATCAGCTTGATGCCGCCTTGTTTTTCAATCTCTTCTCGCAAGGGGCCGTTTTTCAGGGACGACAGAATCAGCTTGTTGTCCCCCCAGATCAGCTTATTCGTCCACCCTTTGAGTTGCCGTCCCGTGTGGGGGTCAAACAAATCGCCTGTTCTTTTGATCGTGTCCTCGGATCGCGGCTCGTCCACCTGTTCGATGGTCTGAAAGGGTAAGACGACGTTGCACACGTCGTTCGTCTTCCCGTTCCAAACAAGCTCCACCTCGCGCTTGTCCTCAAACAAGAGGAACCGATACTGATCGGGCAGAGGCTTGCCTTGCTGAAGCAAGCGCGTGATGTCACGGATTTCGTGATCGGTGAGATTCATCGGGACCGCACCCTCAAAAACAGGCTTGCGAGGGGCGCAGTATCCCTCTCCCGCCTTCCGCCGTCTAGCCAGACGTGCCCCGTTGGGAGAGGTCCAGCGTCTTCGGCGTTCAGACGATGCGTTTGATCCCTTGCATCTCTCTGAGCTTGATCAACATCGCCAAAATGCGCTCAAATTTCCGGTCGAGGTGAGTTTCGTACCGGGCAATGCCGTCCATCCGCTCGGTGGCGTAAGACATACCGATGATTTGCTGGCGAATAGCGGGGGTGTGTTGGTGTTGGATGACGATTTGGCGGAAATGTCCGACGCATTCCCCCAACCAATCGGCAAACATTTGATCGTCCTTATGCGGCGTGTATCCCCTTTCCCGCCGGTTTTGCACAATCTGTTGCCGGTATTCTTTCCAATCCGCTTGATCCTCATCGTCCAACATGGATTGTGCCGCCGCCAAGCCGTCGGCTTCAAAGCGTTGTTGCCGTTCTTCCCAGTAGGCCAAACTTTTTGCTGCTTCCTGCGCTTCCAAATCCGTTACATTGTCAGCAAGGCTTGTTATGCCGTCCTTCAGGGCCTGGGGTTCCGTGGTGGTGGCGACAAGCGCGGCGGTGACATATTCAGGCGCGTCCGATCCAAAATGTTTGACGGTTCGCGCCGCTTCCCTGCGAAACGCGCTTCCCTCAGCCACGCGCACACGCGCCTTGCGCCAAATGATCCCCGTCAGTTCTTCCACAAGATGGCACTCGGTAGGTGTGGCCGGTTGGTATTCCGCCACAAGACCCTCTGCGAGCTTGTCGTAATCGGCCTGGTCCTCCCACGGCAAAATCGCATGACGCGATAAAATGCCATGCCTCACGGCGTTGAGGCGCGAGAGGGCATAGCCGCCCTGATCCGCGCCGCTGTTTTCAAGCTCGATGATTTCCGCACCCATCGTTCACTCCTCTCGCCATTTGCTCCGCTATTGCTCGCGCCTCCGCCTCGAAACGCGACCTGCCACCGTCATGTTGAATGATAGCGGATCGCTCATCAATTTCGTACCAATCATCATCCGTGAAGCCCAAGATTTTATCCCGCAACGGCGACAAAACGGATGTTGTTTTGGCTAAAGTTTCTAAAGTCGCTAAAGCTGGATTCGGCTTGTTGTTTTCCGCTCCTTCCATATCGCGCAGGACTTCAAGCGCATTAAATTTGGGGAGATGCGCGGTCAAGGTCTCCCCACGATCTGCCACACGTCGCGCCGCTTTTGGCCTCTCACAACGCTGCCTCCGTTCACGCGCACCAGCCATCCATGATCTTGCAAAATGTTCACGATTTTCAGGGCGGTGTTTTTGTCCTCAATCCCGTGCGTTCCAAACTGATAAATGTCTGGCAGGGAAATCAGCCCTTCCCCCCATTTTGTTTGCATCCACGTCAAAGCCTTTTCTGCCAAGGCCAACATTGGGTTTATGCACAACGCGCCGCGAAGCCGCAGGGCTTCCCCCGCATAAAATTCCGCGAGTGTAATCGCCTCCGCCATGACGTGATGATCTATTTCGGCGGCCAACAAATCCGCGAACAAAGTTTTTGTCGCCGCCATTCGTGCCGCGTGTTCGGCCAGCTTATTCGCTAACGGCTTGATCGGATGATACGGCTGGCCTTCGGCAAGCTGTCTTTCAACATGGTCGCTGAATTTTATCAGCAATTCTTTGGCTTTTGGAGAAAGTTCAACAAGCCTTGGTGATAATTCATTCCGCTTGCCAGCCGCTAATGGCAACGGCGCACGCAATGCATTCACAAGCGAACAAGCGAAGGTTTGAAGTGCTTGAACGTCTTGCGATGACACCGGTTTGTAAAAGCGTTTGCCTGCCTCGCTATCGGGAGCGGCAACAAGAATCCTCGAAAATACGCCCTGACTTTCCAACAATTTGTCAGAATAAAACTGGCTGAAAACCATCGGCTGCACCATAAGATGCACACTTAGGCGACGACCTGGAATTATGCTTGCCCCGTCTCCGCTTCTCACGCGCTTGATTGTTTTGCCGTCCCAGAGGTCGGACATACCGGCGGCGGTTTTCAGTCGGTTATCTTCTTTCATGCCGTGGCCACCGATAAACTGGCCCCCCTCGTTTGAAAATACGCCCATGCTGGGCTGGCCTATTGCCAACAGCTTGCACAAGCCTTCATAGGTCGGTTCTGGGCAAATAATTGCCGGAAAAAGGGGAGCAGGTGGCGCAATCCCCAAATCATCCAACGCCTGTTTTTTGCTGAATTGCGTTGGAAATTTTGTCTTGTCGGTTAAAATCTGGGTGCGCTGTCTATCCCACGCGGCAAACTGATTGCTGTATTCAGCCTCGTCCACATCGTATTGTTCGCGCAGGGCTTTTTCATAAGATTCAATCCCGCGCAGGGCTTCGGAATCGGCACTTGTTTTTCGCTCCCCGCTATCGGCAATCGTCAAAAAATACTCGGACGATGGACGCGATTGCCCTGTATGCAACACAACATCGCCATGTCCTTGCGTCACCAGCGTTGCGGCGGATAGAACGGACTGGGCGCAAATAGCGTCGGGGGCCTGAATCTTGTTGCGGATGGCTTGTACCGCCCGCGCCATGTCTTTACCAAGAGCTTCAACAGGGTAAGGTTGGGCAGGAGCAAGGGGCCGTCGTAACAGGCGCGGAGCCTCGGTCACGTTTTCAGCGGTTAATTCTTCCGCATTTTCAAAGGCGGATTTAATGGCTTCCTCGGTCATGGTGTCCTCAATAAATCGTTGAAGTCTTGGTCTTGAGGAGGAACGGCAAGCCGTATCTTGCGGCCTTCATCAATCCAACGTGCGGCGGCTTTTTGCGCGGCATCCATGCCAGCGTTGTCGTTGTCAGCAGCAATGATGATTTCGCGGCCAAAGGGCAGATCAGGAAGAATGAGGCTGATCATGCCGCTTGTGGACAACGCTGCCCATGTCGGCACACAGCTTGCTTGCTGCGCGGCAAGGCACGTTTCAATGCCTTCGCCCACTGCCATGATTTCCGCTGACTGCGCGAGGCGGACGCCTCCACCTGCGACACGGCCGATCATTTTTTTGTTGGGCGTAACATCCGCCTTGCCGGAACCGTCGGATTTCAAATACGTCCGATGCAGGGCGGTAATATTCTTTGACGGCCAAACGGTCACAGCCGCCAGCATGACGGGAAAAATCAAGCTGGTGTCACTGTGTTTGTGTGCCGGAAGAAAACGGATGGTTGGCGGTATCACGCATGAAATGCCACGGCCTTGAAGGTATTTTTCGGCCAGCGTTCCTTGGGCAGGGACAGATTGTTGCCATAGCTGGGTAATCCATTTTTCATGTTTATCAACTTTAACGGCCTGTTCCGGCGCAACGCACCGCATAAAATCGGGAGGGATCCTTTCGCTGTCTATGCCAAGACACCGCGCCAATTCGCAAGCAGCATCCTTGAAGGACTTGTTGCGGACATATCGCCATAGGCCGATAATTCCTTTGCCCTTGTCATTGCTGGCAAAATCACTCCAAACGTGTTTGCGGACGTTATAGGCGAACGATCCAGCCTTGTGGTCGCGCCGCGTCGGATTCAAGGCACAAAACTCGTCGCCGCGCAATTTGCCGTCCGGTAAAAGCCAGTGGAGGCAATCCAGCGTCCGGTCACGTGCTGCGGTTTCAATGTCATTGAAATTGAGCATTAGCCACCTCCTGCGCCTTCCATTCGCGCAAAATTTTAAAAAAGCCGGTAAGGTTGTCCTTAATCACGCGCTTTTCCTCATCGTTCATTTTTGCACCGTACCGCTTGCTCCAAAGATCGTTGTCCTGTGTCGTCATGGTTGTTGTTTCCAACCGTCACGTCAGGATTTTTCTGATCGTTTTGGTGAATGAGTTGCATCGGTGCGCTCTTTTGTTCAGAGTCGCTGACGGTGAAGGTGGGGTTTCCGCAAAAATCGCTTTCCGGTATGCGGAAGCGGTGGCTTTTCCCTGCCTTGAAAGTCAGGCTGCATTCGCCTTGCCGCACGGATTCGCCGATAATCGAAAAATCAAAAAAGCCATGTCGCAACCCTCCCACAATTTCATGGGTGATAAGCGCAAGGGCTTCACGCAAGCCTGTTTTTGGAAAGGGTGACACCATGATTTTACCCCAATTTGTTAGCTAAACACTAAACAACCGTGACAAAAAAACTCACGCACCAGCGCGTGCAAACAACTCCCCGTTGTTGTGAGAGCCCAACAAGCCAAGCGTTTTTAGGCGGCGGCAAAACGCTTCTGGTGACACCGTGAATTCTTTTGCGATCGGCCTGAAATGCTCTTCCAAAAGAGCATCGTTATCATCGCCCCGCATACGATTCACTTCCGCCAAAAAATTGTTATCAAGCCTCAGTTTGTGAAGAAGGGCATTTTCATCAAGTTGCTGAAGACTGCCAAAACGATCCTGCCAAAACTGGTGCATTAACTTTTTCGGCATCAAAAGTGCCGCGCCGATATAATTGGCCTGAAATTCGATTTTTGCGTTCTGGTTGTCTTTGCGACATAGGATCGTCGTTACAGGTGCGGCCCCTCTGCCGAACAAATCGCGCAAATCCGTCGTGGTACGCAAATACGGCGCATGGGCAATTTCATGGCCGCCTTCGTGGGCAATGGTAAAATTGCATCGGCCTTCGTTTTGGGGACAGCCGTAGGTATCAAGGCGTTCGTTTATCGTGACAATCCTATCCTTGACGGATAAACAGCCCAAAACATCTGCTGGAAGCTGGCCGCTAAACTGAATGGTCAATCCCAAATGGCCTTCCATAATTTGATCAAGCGGAACCGGCGGTTTGAGAATCTGGCCGTTATTCAGCTCGAAACCGGAAATCGCATCAATGGCCATAACTTCCAAATCCTCCTTTGAAATGTAATCGTCCAGCATTTCCACCTTACTCCTTCTGCATTTCTTGGGCCTGTTTCCGCAGTTTTTCCCAATCTTCTTCCGACAACCCTTTTGCCGTTCGCAGAAAGTCGGCCACCGGTCGCGGCTGATCCGTGAAAATGGGCTTTAGGTCGCTGGGAATCTTGTTAGCCATCGCCAGCAATTCATCCTCATCCAACTTGAGGTGTTGAGCGAGCAAGCGAATTTTCTCTTCGGAGGGCGGCGAAAAATTGCCCTGCTCAATCTGGCTCAGATAGGTAGGAGAAACCTCAATATCACGCGCCAATTGCCGCAGAGTGATCTTCATCCCCTCCCTGTGGTCACGAATGAATTGGCCGAACTCTTGGTGTTGCTTCGTCATGGCGACTCCCTCTGTGTAGGTAAAGCTAAACGATTCGGAAGATGGTGTCAAGTGTTGATTAAACAGTTTCCTGCGCTTGCCAACAACCTTTGGTAGACGTGTAAGTTTAGCGGCTTTAGCAATTTTAGCGTTGGGGACAACAAACTATAGAGAGCCAAAAAGCTGCATTGCTCGGATGGCAAATTCATTGTCCCACGTCATTTCTGCGTTGATCCACTGCTGTTTGAGCCGCTCATAACTGATTTGGTGCATCCCTTTTGGTTTTCTTGATCCTTGTAGTTTGGCTTCCAGCTTTGATTTTTTCCTGTTGAGTCGGTCCAGATAGTCCTCGCTCTGACTGGCATAGGTAAGTTTCAGCGATTCACGACAAAACCATTTGCCGGAAGCCAAATAGAGAATGGCCGCCTGCCTGCCACAATGGGGACAAATAAACCAAGGCCGCTCCCCACCATAGTGACAAGCCGTTTTTGCCAAACGGATTGGAATGGACTCCTCGCGCCAAACCTCATCCCGTTCCAACCGGTAAATCAGCGTTAGCATATCGGCGGAATTGACGCGCACCCCGATTGAAGCAACTTGTTTGCCGTCCTGCTGCCATTGCCACCCGAAATATCCTCCATCTTTGATCATACTCTCACGCGCCCATCGGCGAATATCAATCTGGCGATGATGGTCCACCTTGCCATGTTGAGCTGGCCGCCCAGCCCCATGTCGCATACCACCGCGCATTACAGCCTCACAGAATACGAAATCATAAGGAAAATTCCCCAAGCGAACCGAATGATTGCCCATTTTAATGGTGGTTTGAATCCTAAAGCCGGATTCTTACTGAGAATATGGGCAGAGCTATGAGGCATTCATAGCCGATGCAGCCTCAATAATGGCTTGCATCTCTCTACCTGGGAGCATAAAAAGAGTTCGATACTCCTCCACAAAGGGGAGCCATATTCTTCTAAGTGTTCAAGGCTTTTTGTGAATTCGGTTGGGCCGTGGTTGTTTGTCACGGTTGTTCGGTTAAGAACGGTGTTCCTGCTCACGAGGGTGCGCGTCATGTCCTTTCGTTCTGATTCGTCCTTGCCTTGGACTCCTGCCAGTTGGCGCAAGAAGACGGCATCCCAACAGCCAACCTACGCGGACGCTGGGGCTCTGCGCCGCGCGGAAGACCGTCTGGCCAAGCTGCCGCCGCTTGTGTTTGCGGGCGAGGCGCGGCGGCTCAAGCGCCGCTTGGCCGATGTTGCGCAGGGGCAGGGATTCGTTCTTCTGGGAGGCGATTGCGCCGAAAGCTTTGCCGAGTTCAGCGCGGACAAGATCCGCGACACGTTTCGCGTTTTGTTGCAAATGGCGGTTGTCCTTGCGTTCAGCGGCGGCGTTCCCGTCGTCAAGCTGGGCCGCATGGCGGGCCAATTCGCCAAGCCGCGCACAGAAGATACCGAAACGCGGGGAAGCGTGACCCTGCCCGCGTACCGTGGCGACATCATCAACGGCCTGCCCTTTACCGCTGAGGCCCGCGTTCCCGACCCGGACCGCATGATTGAGGCTTACCACCAGGCGGCCTCCACCATGAATCTGCTCCGCGCGTTTGCGGGGGGCGGGTACGCGGATTTGCACGAGGTCCAACGCTGGAATCTGGCCTCGGTCACGCAGACCCTCTCGGCGGATCGGTACCGCGACCTTGCCGAGCGTATCAGCGAAGCGTTGGATTTCATGGCGGCGTGCGGCATCACGGGCGAGACCGCCCCGGCGCTGCATGAGACCGAGTTTTTCACGGCGCACGAGGCCTTGCTGCTTCCCTACGAAGAGGCGCTCACGCGCGTGGACAGCACGACAGGCGATTGGTACGATGTCTCGGCTCCGTTCCTGTGGGCGGGGTATCGGACGCTGCAATTGGACGGGGCGCATCTGGAGTTTCTACGCGGGATTCGCAACCCGCTGGGCGTTAAGTGTGGACCCGCACTCACCATCGATGAGCTTTTGCGGATTCTCGATATTTTGAACCCTGAGAACATCCCCGGTCGCATCACGCTTGTCGTCCGCGTGGGGGCAGACAAGATTCACACGCTGATGCCGCCGTTTGTCCGCGCCGTTCAGCGAACGGGGCGTTCTGTTGCGTGGATGTCTGACCCCATGCACGGCAACATCAAGAAAACAGCGAGCGGCTACAAGACGAGCAGTTTTGACGACATTTTGTCGGAAGTTCAGGGCTTTCTGGCGATTTGTGATGCCGAGGGCGTCTGGCCGGGGGGGATTCACCTGGAGATGACGGGCCGCAACGTGACCGAATGCACTGGCGGGTCGGTGGCCGTGACAGAGGCGGACCTGTCCCACTGTTACGAAACCCACTGCGACCCTCGCCTGAACGCCTCGCAAGCCCTGGAGCTTGCGTTTCTGGTCGGTGATCAACTCAAGGCGCTGCGGCAAAATCATCGTGCCGTTGTCGAGGAGTGAAGGCCTCATCTGCCAAGGTAAAGGCAGATGTCAGACCCGGATGTTGAACAGGCTCTAAGCCAAAACCCTACCGAGGGATGTTGCCCGGCAAGCGCGATCATGGCCGAGCTCTTGCACCGGGTGGCGGGGATGTGCTTCATCGACGATCGTGGGTAGGCGATGGCCTGCCCGTGTTGTTTTTCCCACGCTCTAACGGTCTTCCCATGAACGCGACAAAAAACATTCTTCTTCTTCCCGGCGATGGCATTGGGCCAGAGATTGTAGCCGAGGCGCGACGCGTTCTTGAGGCGGTTTCGGTCCGGCGCGGGGGTGTTTTTCGTTTCACCGAGGATGTCATCGGCGGTGCTGCGCTTGATCGTTGTGGTGAGCCGTTTCCGGAGGCCACGCGCCAAGCCGCCCTAGCAGCAGATGCCGTCTTGTTCGGCGCGGTGGGGGATCCACGGTGGGCCTCGGTGCCTTTTCACCTGCGCCCCGAGGTCGGGATTCTGGGTCTGCGCAAGGACCTTGGATTGTTTGCCAACGTGCGTCCGGCGGTTGTGTTCGATTCCCTGGTTCAGGCGTCCACGCTGAAGCCCGAGGTGATCCGGGGCCTTGATCTGGTGATCGTGCGCGAATTGACGGGCGGGGTCTATTTTGGTGAGCCGCGGGGCATTGAGGACCTCGGCGCGGGAGAGCGGCGCGGGGTCAACACGCACGTTTACACGTCATCCGAAATTCGCCGTATCGCCCGCGTCGCCTTTGACGTGGCCCGTACGCGCCGGAAGAAGGTTTGCTCGTGCGACAAGGCGAACGTGATGGAGGCCGGGCTTTTGTGGCGCGAGGAGGTCACGGCGCTTGCCAAGGCCGAGTACCCCGACATTGAGCTCACGCATCTTTACGCTGACGTGGCCTCGATGCGGCTTGTGCAAAATCCCAAGATGTTCGACGTGATTCTAACGGATAATTTGTTCGGTGATATGCTATCCGATCAGGCCGCTACGCTCACGGGTTCGCTCGGGCTTTTGCCTTCGGCCTCGTTGGGCGTCTCAGACGCCAAGGGCTTCCGCCGCGCGGTGTACGAACCCATTCACGGCTCGGCCCCGGACATTGCAGGAAAAGGCATTGCCAATCCTCTGGCCACGATTCTGAGCGTCGCGATGATGCTACGATTCTCGTTCGGGTGGAACGAAGACGCGGACCGGATCGACACGGCCGTTCGCGTTGTTCTGGATTCGGGCGTCCGGACACCCGACATCGCGACGCCAGGGCAACCGACCGTCAACACCAAGGGCATGGGTGATGCGGTGTTGGAGGCGTTGGAGCGGCCCCCCGAAGGCAGGTCGTGAGAGACCGCGACACGGCTACGGCACCATCTTCCGAATCACGCGGGGGCCGAGGCGGGTCAGAATTTCATAGCCGATGGTTCCAGCATCGGCGGCAAGGGCATCCACGGGGCGGTGAGGGCCCATCAGCGTCGCGTAAGCACCCACGTGGGCGACGGACGGAGGAAGGCCCGTCACGTCCAACGTCGTGAGGTCCATCGAAATGCGTCCGATCACGGGGGCCTCGAACAGGCCAATTTTGGCCGTCCCTTTGTTTCCAAGCGCTCGCAGGTACCCGTCGGCGTACCCCAGCGCGACCGTGGCGACTCGTGCGGGATGTGTAAAGCGATGGGTCGCGCCGTAGCCAACGCTCGCGCCGGATGGCACGTCTTGGATCTCTAACAAGGGAGCCTGAAGTTCCACAACGCCGTGCAGGGGGTTGGCACGGTGCGGCGTGGGGTTGATCCCGTACAGGGCCGCGCCGGGTCGCACGAGGTCAAAGAGGTAGCCTATGCCCCAAAAGATTCCGGACGAATTGGCCAGACTTGCGGGAGCCTTCGGCAGTGTGCGCAGCAGCCGGACAAAGCGGTCCCTTTGCGAGATGGTCATCGGGTGATCAAAAGCATCGGCGCAAGCGAGGTGGCTCATCCACGCACGAATCCGTAAGCTGCCGAGGAGCAGGGTATCAGCGGCCAGCCGCGCGGTCTCGGCCTCGGTGAGTCCGAGCCGATGCATACCGGTGTCCAGATGGATGAGGGCGGGCAGCAGTTTGCCACGTTGAAAGGCGTGGCTGCTCCAGGCTTGAACCGCGTCCAGGTCGTTCAGAACAGGCGTCAAGCGATTCTCGCGGGTTTCGTTCAAAGCGTTGGCGGGCACGCCGCCCAAGACAGCGATGGTGGGGGCGTCGGGCAAAAGGGCTCTGAGCTCCAGAGCCTCGTCGATGTTGGCCACGAAAAACGTCTTGCAGCCTTCTTCCGCGAGAATCGTGGCGACGGGTCCCATCCCCAGCCCGTAGGCGTCGGCTTTGACAGCCGCTCCGACCTGGGCGGGGGCCGCGTGGCGAAGAAGAATCGCGTAATTGGCCCGCAGCGCTTCGGTATGAATCAGAATCCGGGAGAGATACGGTGCAGCCATCGTGATTTTTTCCTGATCCCGTGGGCGACTCAGAGAAGGTTGAGAGGCGCAAGCTCATCTTGGCAGACAAGGGTGAAACGGAGAACTTTGACCAGAGCGGCCATGTGTTCTTTTTCATCGAGGGTGAGCGTCCTGCCCTTGCGTGATTTGAGGTACTTATCGAGCACCTGATAGCCACCCACGTGAAAAGCCCAAACATCTTCGGGAACGTTGGAGAAAAACTGATCAGCGTTGATAAACAATTTGTTTTCCGAGGTCTGGTAGCGGGGGCTTTCCACAAGGTCACTTCCCTTGCTGATTGTGACCGTCGGGCCTTCGTCCGGAATCACGCGCATCAAGTGCGCGTCCATGAGGCTCTGGCCCAAAGAAGACACTTTTTCGAAAACTTTGCGATCGTCCACAAACGGGATGCGTGGAAAATCAATTTTCAGAAACGCGGCGTACGTCGTTCGGTAGGTGGGGCTGTGAAGAACGGCGTAAACGTAGCCCAAAATAGCCTCGGGACTGTAAGCATGACCGTATTTTTTATCCAAAAAGGCCCGAATTGCAGGAGCGATGTTCTCGCAGCGCTTTTCGCCTTTGAAGGAATCGGAAGGCGGCAATAGGGCCTTTTTCGATTCCGGCACAGCAGGGGAGGTGGGGGCGTGCAGGTAAAGGGGAAAGACGTTCACCCCTCCACGTCGGTAGAGATTCGCGTCCATGGGAACGTCCGAGACCGTGACAAGCTCCCAGGGCCGCTCCGGAACGGCGTTGCCACATTTTCCAACGCCAAGGCATAGGTTGGATCTCCCAACGACATGTGAAAGAATATCACGTCGTGGACGGTCCATCAATTCAGGTCCAAAATAGCACCATCTTTTATCAAAGGGCCTGTAACAACATTCAAGGATGTGTTTTTTAAAATCCTTGTTTTTTCGCAATAAATGGCGCGATTCAGACAGGTGCCACCCCCCCTTATCCTGCAACGCAAAGGTCTCCCGGAAGGTTTCATCGGGAATATCGGCGTCGCGAAAATCACGCACTTTCCGTTCAATGTCGTCCTTCTGGAAATCCACCGCAAAATGGTCCCGGTGCGTTTGAAAGCCGAGGACATTCACAGGAAAAATCTCGGTGATTTTTGTGCCCTTTTCGTACCGTGCGCGGCGTGCGGTATCCTGAGGCGTCAGCAGATAAAAAGGTGACGTGGGATAAACTTTTTCCCAGGACACCGAGGCAAGCGACGATTCGAGACACGTTTTGTATTTCGCCTGACGCTTACCCCACAATTCCGCGTGGAAGACGCCCCTGGATAGACCCGGACGGCGGATCAGAATCGAGATGCACACCCCTTGCTCGATATCAAAAATGTTCTCGTCGGGACTGCCGTCGGGCGATTCTTCCTTTTTGCGGTTGTTGCCGTGAAGATCGAGGATGTAAATCTGATGGAAGGTTTCCATCAGGCTTTGACGCATACCGCGGAACGTCGGGTTATCCAGGAAAGAATGGTTGGTGATGATCCCGACGACGCCTTCCTCAACTTGCGCCATTTTCCACTGCGCAAATCGGATGAACTTCACATAATCATCTTGAAGCCACTTGGGGTTTTTTTCGCCCAGGGACTGCCCATCTACTTTTTTGTACGTCTCAATCAGCTGCGAAATCCATGCCCCTTTGTTAAGCGAATGTCCCGAATACGGCGGATTGCCCGTAATGACGAGAATGGATTTGTCTTTGATAATTTGGGCGTTGGCAATCTCTTTGGAAAGCGCGGGCAGAAGCCAGTTTTGTTGAGGTTCAATAGGCTCCAGCGTGTTGGTCAAATAAATCTGGAATCGCTCTTTGGGGCCGAGGACATACCCACGTTCACGCAAAAACTGAGAGAGCTTGAGGTGCGCGATAGTGTAGGGGGCAATCAGGTACTCAAACCCGTAGAGATTTTTGAGCACATGCTCACGGATGACCTGATCCCGAACACCTTCGGAAACACTGCCGAGGATTTGCTGAATGACCTCGAGTAAAAACGTGCCGGTGCCTGTGGCAAAATCCAGGACCGTCACCCGTTTGCGGTCCGCGAGGCCTTCTTTGATCCCGAACGTCTCTTTCAAAACATCGTTCACCGCGCGAACAATGAAATCCACCACAGGAGGAGGTGTGTAATACACCCCCCGGCTCTTGCGGAGGTGTGAGTCATAGGCTTTCAGAAAACCTTCATAGAAATAAATATAGGGATCACGGGCAAAAAGAAGACGTTCCTCCTCCGACGGGCTGAAGAGCCGTCCTTGCCGTGCTGTGAAGGTGAGATCATCCTGAATCGCCCCAAGATCAAGGGTGTTCATCAGGTGGAGAATCTCTTCGACGATCCACTTGATGCGCCCGTACTCGGGGGCGTCCAGTTCGTCCAAAAAGTTAACAAGCTCACGAATCAGTTCAAAGTTCACCGGAATATATTTTTTCGCCGTAACCAACGTCACGGGTCCTTGGCCTTCACTGTTGAGCCGCGCCAAAAACAGACCATACCCCAACATTTGTGCAAACGCGTCGGCAAACCCCGCAAGGCTCAGTTCATGGAACACATCACGCTTAAACACACTGAACAAGCCGAAGAGCCGACCGCGTTGATCTTCTTTTTCTTGCCGCACCAACTCGTCGTCCATAAAAGCACGAAGCGTATGGCATCGGGTCGCAAGGGATTCGGCCAGGTCTTTGGCCGTAGAAATTCCCTTGGGCGGCACGGACAAGAATCCCGCGATGAGCTGCCGGACGTTTTCGGCTTTGTCCGGGTTGAGTCGCGCCTTGGGGTTTCCGAGGTCGCTGATTGCTGCCAGTGTTGCACGTTGAACGACAATACCTTCGCGGAGCCACAGCCACTCAAGGTAATTGGTCAAAAGGAGATTGTCGGATAGCTGCGCGTATTTTTTGATCTGATCTGATCTCACCACAGGGTCCAGCGCGGTCTCTGGCTTTTTGTTCTCAAGATACCCCAGGATGCACGCCCCGATCTTGAACTTCACATCCGGAGCACCGCGCCCCGACTCGTCGCGCTTGGGTTCGGGAACCACCTGGACCAAGGTGCCCTCGACCTGGGCGGCCAGAAGGTTGTGAAGAGCCGGGCGCAAGGTGTGCTCGGTGGCCTCCCGCAAATCGAGGGACTTCAAGCACGCAAAATAGACCTGAAAAGCATTGCCCATGGGGTCAGTCACCCCGCGCTTGGTAATGTTTTTCAAGATCCGAGAATCGGGTGAAGGGACCGTCGAAGTGAAGCGGAACCGTACCAATGGGACCGTGGCGCTGTTTGGCGATAATGACCTCGGCGATGTTCGCGATCTCCTCGCCGCGTTCCATCCACTTTTGGTGGCGCGCCGCGAATCGGTCTTCGCTTTCGTCGGGGCGGCGCGAGGGCTCGCTGCGGGCGTGGTAGTATTCTTCGCGGTAGACAAACATCACAACGTCCGCGTCTTGCTCAATCGAGCCCGACTCGCGTAGGTCCGCAAGTTGGGGCTGTTTGTCCTCGCGCGATTCCACGGCGCGTGACAATTGTGACAGGGCAAGAACGGGGATGTTCAGCTCCTTGGCCAGTCCCTTCAGGCTGCGCGTGATCGCGGACACCTCCTGAACGCGGTTATCATCGCGCCGCGACGTGCCCTGAATCAGCTGCAAATAGTCAATCACAATGAGCCCCAACGTGGGCACCAAACGCTTCAGCCGTCGCGCCCGCGTGCGAAGAGCCGCGACGCCAAGGCCCGGCGTGTCGTCAATGTAGAGGGGCGCGTGCGCGAGAAACTGCGAGGCTTCCACGAACTTGGTAAAATCTTCTTGCTTGATCTCACCGCGTCGGATTTTATCCGAAGGCACCTGAGAATGCTCCCCCAAAAGGCGTGTGGCGAGCTGCTCGGACGACATTTCAAACGAGAAGAACGCAACAGCGCTTCCTTCTTTGCCGCCGCTGTCATGGCACGCCCGTGCAGCGTTGAACGCGATGTTGGTGGCAAGCGCGGTTTTCCCCATGGAAGGCCGACCCGCCAGGATCACAAGGTCGGAGCGCTGCAAACCGCCCAGCTTGCGATCGAGGTCCTTAAGGCCCGTCGTCACACCCGTGATATGGCTGTCGCGTTTGAACGCTTCTTCCGCCATGCGAAGGGAGACCGCCAACGACGAATCAAGCTTCACAAAACCACGGTCCAGCTGGCCCGTTTGTGCAAGCTCAAACAAGCGCTGCTCGGTGCGTTCGATTTGTGTGGGCGCGGGGTTGTCGAGGTCTTCGATGTAGGCATCGTTGACGACGTCCTCGCCGAGGACAATCAGTTGGCGACGCAGGGCGAGTTCGTGAATCAGGCGTCCGTAATCGCCCGCGTTAAAAACGCTGAGGACGCTGGCGGCCAAATCGCCGAGGTACCGCGCTCCGCCGACGGGTTCCAACGCCGGATCGTGTTCAAACAAGCCGCGCAGGGTCTTGGGATCAGCCACCTGTCCGCGCTGAAGCAGGGTTGCCATGGCGGTGTAAATGCGAGCATGGACGGGGTCGTAAAAATGCTCGGGCCGAAGGTAGTCGCCCACTTTTTCATACGCCGCGTTGTTGACGAGAATCGCGCCCAAAAGACTTTGCTCGGCCTCCACGTTGTGTGGAGCGACCCGAGGCACGGGCGACGAATCGCCTCCGCTGGAACGTGGATCACGGGAGGCGGCAAGAGCAGGATCGGCCATGCCGTTCATCTAAGCCTTTCGGTGAAGCCCGACAAGGGCCGAGGTCCGATGGGTGCGCCCCCTGTGACCCTTCAACGGGACAGGCCTGAGAAGGGGGGCCGAATCCTCCCCCCTTCTGCGCCAACCAATGCTCAAAGGTCGTGCGGGGTGTTACCGCCCCAGTGACGCGGTGCTCGCACGGGCCGCACTTGCAAGCAGGGCTTTTTGGGCCGCCGCTACGTGGGCCGTCTCCCCCTTCCAAAGCCCGAGGGCCGTCTTTTGCAGCGAGCGCCCGAACGAGAACGTGAGCCGCCAGGGTTCTTCCGTCAGCGCCGCGGCTTGATTGATGGCCGACAGGTTGGCGTTAACCTGGTCTTCCGTTTGGCCGCCGGACAAAAAGGCCACCATGGGCAATTCCGAGGGCAGAGTCTTGCGGAACGAGGCCACCGTCGCCTCCCCCACGTCACGGGGCGAAACGGGCGTTGCCTTGGCTCCGGGAACAACCATGCTGGGCTTGAGGATCATTTGGGGAAGATCCACGCGCCGTGACTTCAGGGCCGCAAAAACAGCCTTCAGAACCTCGTCTTGAACCTCGGCGGCACGTTCCAGGCTATGAGGCCCCTCCATCAGAACCTCGGGCTCGACAATGGGAACAAGCCCCGCGTTTTGACAGGCCTTGGCGTAGGCCGCGAGATTTGCCGCGTTCACGTCAATCAACGCCGATGAAGGCAGGCCCTCGCCGATCAAAAACACCGCTCGCCATTTGGCAAAAGTCGCCCCTTGCTTCACGTAGCCCTCCAGCCGCGCTGGAAGCCCGTCGAGGCCTTTCGTGGTCTGCTCCAGCGAGCCTTCGGCCAACGGGACCAAGCCCTGGTCCACCTTGATACCGGGAAGAATGCCCTTGTTCCTGAGGACCTCCACAAACGGTTGTCCCTTGGCGGTTTTATGCCCGAGCGTTTCTTCAAAAAGGATCACGCCCGAGACGTAAGCTTCCAACCCTTCGGTTGTGAACAGCATCTCACGGTAAGCGCGACGGGTTTCCTCCGTCGTGGGGACCCCCACGTTGTCAAAGCGCTTTTTGATGCTGCCGAAGCTTTCATCGGCCGCGAGAATGCCTTTACCCTTTGCGTTCGCAAGGGTCGCGATGGTCTCTGAAGACGACATGGGACAACTCCGTAGCTGCAGGAACAAGGAACTCCGCCGACAAGGGCACACGGCCTCCTTAACGCGACGCGACGCGTTTGTCCAACCCCTGAATGCGTTCAATCCTCGCCAGAGCAAACCGCCAGATTGTCGCTCCCCTTTTTTTTGCACATCTTCCGCACAAGATGCTTAGGCGGCGCTCTCCCGACGCACGGCGGCGCGGTCGATGCGGAGGGCGATTTCGTGGATCTCCTCGTCCGTCACGATCAAGGCGGGCAACAGGCGAATGACGTTGTTGGCGGCCGCGATGGTCAGCAAATGTTCTTCGCGCAGCGCGGTGATGATGTCGGTGTTGGGCATCTTGCACACGAGCCCTTGAATCATCCCTTTGCCGCGCCGTCCGGTGAACACCTCCGGGTGCCGGGCGACAACCGCATCCAGCTCGGCGCTGAACAACGCGCCTCTGCGCCGCACGTCGTCCAGGAAACCCGGCGCGGTCAAAAGGTCCAACACCGTGTTGCCGAGGGCTGCGGCCAGCGGGTTGCCGCCGAACGTTGAACCGTGCGTCCCGACGGTCATGCCCTGCGCGGCTTTGGCTGTCGCGAGGCAGGCCCCGATGGGGTAGCCATTGCCGAGGGTCTTGGCGATGCACATGATGTCCGGCGTGACGCCCAAGGCCTCGTGCGCGAACAAAGTCCCTGTCCGGCCTAGGCCGCACTGAATCTCGTCGAAACACAACAAGAGCCCGTGTTCGTCGCAGAGCCTCCGCAAGGCCTGAAGGAAAGCGGGCGTTGCTTCACGTACCCCCGCCTCGCCCTGCAGGGGCTCAATGAAAATCGCGGCGGTTTCGGGTGTGATGGCGGACTTGACGGCCTCCAGATCGTTCCACGGCACCTGATCAAACCCGTCCATCATCGGCCCGAATCCGTTCACCATCTTGGGGGCTTTGGAGGCCGCAATCGCCGACAGTGAGCGTCCGTGAAAACAGCCTTGGAAGGTGATGACGCGGTACCGCTCCGGCTTGCCGATCGCGCTGAAATACTTCCGCGCCACTTTCACCGAGGCATCCCAGGCCTCCACGCCCGAGTTCTGGAAAAAGACGGTGTCGGCGAACGTGAGGTCCACCAGGCGCTGGGCCAAGCGCACGGCCACGGGCGTGTTGAAAATGTTGGAGACCGTCCAGACCTTGGCCCCCTGTTCGCAAAGGGTCTTCACGAGTGCCGGGTGTGCGTGCCCAAACCCCGTGACGGCCACGCCGCCCACGGCGTCGAGGTAGCGCTGCCCGTGAGTGTCGAAAAGCCACACACCCTCGCCGCGCTCAAACATCAAATCGCCCGCGCGATCGTAAACGGGCATGAGGGGAGGGAAGGGCTGGGTGTTGGAAACCTGTGTAACGGCCATACGTGAATCCTCCAGGGGGTTACGTTTTGAGTTTATACCCTCGCGCGACCAAGACGTAAGCGAGGGCGAAGAGGGCGAGATCCAGACCCGTGATGACAACCATCCCGACCCCGAGGGGGCCGTCGGCCACACCCGTGAGGCCGTACCGGAATCCGTCAATCATGTAGAAAAACGGGTTGAAAAGGCACACCGTTCGCCACGTTTCGGGCAGTTGCTCCAGCGTGTAGAATGTCCCCGAGAGAAACGTCGCAGGCGTGATCACAAAACTTTGCACGGCGGCGATTTGCTCAAACCCACCAAACGCAATGCCGCTTAGAAGGCCCAACAGGGCGACGAGCAGGCTGCCCATAACAAGGTGAAACACAAGGAATCCGGGCGCGGCGTAAGGCAGATGGGCAACGAACGTCATGACCAGCAGCGCAACGCCCCCGACGGCCACCCCCCGCGCCAGCCCGCCAAGGGCGTACCCGAGTGTGAACTCAAAGGGTGAAAGGGGGGCCATCAGAATGTCCACAATGTTGCCGTGCAACTTGGACAAAATGAGGGAACTGGAGGTGTTCATGAACGCGTTCTGCGCGACGGCCATCATGATCAGCCCCGGCGCGAGAAACAGCATGAACGGGATCCCGAGGGTGGTCTTGTTCTCGCCGCCAAAGGCGCGGTCGAACACGACGAAAAAGAGGAGCACCACGACCGTCGGGGCCAGGACGGTCTCCAGCGCGATGCTCATGAACCGGCCGATTTCTTTGCGGGCCAGCGTGCAAAGGCCGCGCCCGTTGAACCGCCCCAGGCGACGCGGCGTCGGCGGGGACGTCGGAGAGGGCGAGGCGGCAAGGGCAGCAGGCAACATGGGGGATCGGGTCCTTCAAGCTCCGGGGGGCGTTGATAGCAGGAGGACGCCACACCGGACATCCTATCATCCTGCTTCATGCCCCTCTGAACAAGGGCTTCTTTGAGCAGAGTAAGGGGCACGGCAAGAATCTTCCTTGCCGTCGCCTCAATCGCTGCGGGCCGTCTTTCGTTGTTTTTCAATATGCTCGAGGTAGATTCGCCAAGAACTTACCAACAGAGTGTTTTTGTCTATATATCCGAACGGTTGATTCAGCCAATGTTGTTCGTCCCTCTTTTCGAAATGCGCGAAAATAACCGATAACAGCGAAAAGGCTTCTTGGACCTCCCGCTCCATACAGGCATGGGGCCGTAACGAAAAACGTCCGACCCCAAATTGCCCCTCGTAAGATCTATTCCTGCCTTTGCAGAGAAGGAACCAAACAGGGGCATTGACGACAACCGCTTTTTCTCTTGCAATCAGTTTTCGACCGCCCTCGCGACATTCCAGAGGAAGGGAAGCAAATAAAATGCTGAAATTTCTCCCATGCCTTGGATCAAATTGAATTTCCACCGTTGGCCACTCGATCCCCTGCCGCATCTGCAGTGGCAATGTGCTTCGAGAAACTTGTTGCACCGAGTTTGCCGCGTAATCCGAATGCCAGATGAATCCATGACGTTCAAACTCCGGCACGATGACATCCATCACGCGACCGACTAAAAATCCTCCATGTTTCTTCAACCGCGCCCGCCATGTTTCGAACCGCATTTTCTGGCCAGGCATTGTTTCGACTCCAAACAATTCGTGTTGTTTCCCCTTCGGGCCTGCCATTTTGTTCGGCGTATCAGGCATAAGGCTTACCTGCAATCCCCAGGCGTTCGGTGCCTGCCTGAATCATGGCAGAATCGAGCCGATTAAACAAAACCCAATTGAACAAAACAAGGCTTGTCGATCACGTTTCATGTCTGGGTAGAATTTAGGGGGGGGCGATTCACGTGAGTGTCCCTTGTACGATTTTCTGACTCGTCAGGGGCAAGAGTGGTGTCGACAAACCCATGGTAAGCTGTGCCCGCGCTTCAGCTGAAGACGCGGGTTTTTTATGCCCTGAAGGTGGCGACTCCTTGTTTAGGTTCCATCCTGTCCCCCGTCCTGTGAAAGCCTGAGTTCATTGACGTTTTCCGTGTTGCAATAAAAAATGGATCCCGGCTTTCGGCGGGATGACGGTGGGGAAAACGGGGCTGAGAAAAAGGTGAGCTCATGAGGCCCCTGGTGGTTACGGCCCCGACAGGCTCTCCCCGAGTCCCAGGGCTCGCTCCAGAGGACACGGCTCGTTGGGATCGGACCGCGCCCCCCCAAGGAGCAACGCACAACAGGGACAGTGCAGCCCCGGCCCCGGATTGATCCCCGGAATCCCCCTGGGCGGGGCCTCTGGAAGCCGTACACAGGGAAACGGCCAAGGACCGCAGACCACCCCGTCCTCGGACGCGGAAGGGCTGTTGTTTGCCACAGGTCCGCTTCTGACCGCCTGAGAAGTGACCCCGGCGGGAATGCCAGCGAGCGGACCCCGGCCCAACCCCATGGCCGAGGACCGCGACGGCACAAGCACGTGAATCGTGGCGCTGGTTGCCGAGCCCCCCGACTCGGCGGGAGACGGAGAAGGACGGGGCGCAACAGGAGGGGCCGAGGACGCCTCGGGCGCGGCGGCGGCTTCGGAGGCCTGTCGCGACGGGGTGGAAAACGCCTGGGGCGAAGAAACGTCTTCCGGGCTCCCTAAGGCTTCGCGGCCCACAATCTCAACGGGAAACGACTGCCAGCGAATCGGAAGGGGGATGATCCCCAACGCTCCCCCCACGTACAGCGACGCCAGAACCACCAGGTGAAGGCTGATCGCCACACAAAAACTCGCCCAGAAAGACGCTACCTCGCGCTTCATGCCGCTTCCTCCTCCGCGCCACTGGTGTAGCACACAGCGAGGTCCTAACGTGCGGCGCTTCCAGAACAACGACGGAAAATCATACGACGACACGGCACAAAAGGGCCTTTTTTTCAGCCCTGCTCCCCCACCGTCATCCTCCTGGTTCGGGGGATGGCCCCATTTTTGGGGATTTTTTTGGGATTCCCTTGCGTTTCGTGGGTCCGCGGGGTAGAAGCGCTTGGCTTTGAGCCGTGATGGTTCGGGGCTTTGTCACAATCTGTGACACCGCACGCGCGCCGTGGTGCCGGGACTTTCCTTCCGCAAAAAGGGAACGTCACGGGCCTTCCGGTGTTTTTTGGGGCTCGCCCTGGAAAATACAAGAGCACGCGGAGGCTTAACCGGAGAAAAGGACGAAACCATGACTCTTCCTGTTGTTACCCTTCAGCAGCTTTTTGAAGTCGGTGCCCACTTTGGTCACAACACGCGTCGTTGGAACCCTAAGATGCAGCCGTACCTTTTTGGTGTGCGCAACGGGGTGCATATTCTGGATCTTGAGCAGACCGTGCCGCTCCTTCAGCGCTCCCTGCAAAAGATGCGCGATGTCGTGGCGGACGGCGGGCGAATCCTGTTCGTCGGCACGAAACGCGCGGCGCAAGAACGCATCGCCGAGGCCGCCCAGCGGTGTGGCCAGTACTACGTGAATCACCGCTGGCTCGGCGGCATGTTGACGAATTGGAAGACCATTTCCAACTCCATCAAGCGTCTGCGCGAACTTAACGAGCGTCTGGAGACGGCGGCGGGCAAGTTCACCAAGAAAGAGCTGTTGGACATGACCCGCGACCGCGACAAATTGGAGCGCGCGCTCGGTGGGATCAAAGACATGGGCGGACTTCCCGATCTGTTGTTCATCCTGGACACGGTCAAGGAAGATCTCGCGGTTCAAGAGGCCGTCAAGCTCCGGATCCCCGTCATTGGCATCGTGGACAGCAACGCAGACCCCACGCACATCACGTTTCCGGTGCCGGGAAACGACGATGCAGCCCGTGCGATTGATCTCTACTGTGAGCTGGCGTCGTTGGCCGTTCTTGACGGCATTGAGGCCGAGCTTAATGCACGGGGCGACGAGCCCGCCGCCAAGAAGGGTGAAGGCCCTTCGCGCGGGGGCAAGGTTCCTGCGGCCAAAGCAGACAAGGCCGAGAAGTCCGCTGATCCCGTGAGCCCCGAAGGGGCCGAGGCGTCGGTTGCTGCCGAAGGCCCTGCTGCTGCCGACAACGAGGCTCCGAAGCCGTCGGGTGACAAGCCCGCTTCGGCGGCGAAGCCCAAGGCCAAGCCTGGAGTTCGGACCGTCGCCAAGCCCAAGGCGGCCAAGGCTGCGCCCACCAAGGTGTAGGCTGGTTGGTGTGCCAGACGCGATTCCCTCTCCCCTCTGTGGGAGAGGGATTTTGTCTCTGGCTCTCCCTTCCTCGTCATCAACTCTGTTGAAAGGTGGGGTTTTCTAGCCCCGCCCTCTCAACCGTCAATCGCGGGCTCCCGAAGGGGCCGTGGCAATTCCTCTTCGGCTCTTTCTGTTAGCCCGAAAGGGTGTAAGCTGGATCGCTTCACGTCGTTCGTGATGACGGGGAAGAGGCTCAGACCCCCGCCTACCCCAACCGTCCGCTTTTGCGAAACCGAACGTGCTCGGGTGGGAGTTCGCCGATGAAGCGGGAGGGCAGGGGGGTGATCCACGAGCCGTACAAAAAACGGCTCTGGGCGTGGCTGACGCTGGCTTTGCGGCGCGCGCGGGTGAGACCCACGTAGGCTAAGCGACGTTCTTCCTCCAGACCTTTCAGGTCGTTTTCGAGTAGCGCACGGCGGGAAGGAAAAATCTCCTCCTCCCATCCCGGCAAGAAAACGTAATCAAACTCCAGCCCCTTCGCGCCGTGCAGAGTCATGAGGCTCACCTGGTCCTGCGCGTCGTGGTTCTCGGTCGCCTCCATCACGAGGCTGACGTGCTCCAGAAACGCACCCAGGTTTTCAAACGCGGCCATCGCGCCCAAAAGTTCTTTCAGGTTGTCGAGCCGCGCCGGGGCCTCGGGCGAGGGGTCCGTCTGCCAGAGCCCCATGTAGCCGGACTCTTCCAAAACCAACTTGGCGACGTCGGCATGGGGCGTTGTCCCCAGCAAGCCGCGCCAACGCGCGACGTCCTGATGCAGGGCGGCGAACGTCTTTCGCGCCTTGGGCGTGATGGCATCCTCGGGGGTGAGGACTCCGGCGGCCTCCATCAGCGGCAAGCCTTTCGCGCGGGCCAGGACATGCAGGTGCGTCAGGGCTGTCGGGCCGATTCCGCGCTTGGGGCGGTTGACGATTCGCTCAAACGCCAAATCGTCCGTCGCGCTGAACACAAGTCGGATGTACGCGAGCGCGTCGCGCACTTCTTGGCGTTCGTAAAACCGCGCCCCGACGAGCACGCGGTAGGGAAGGCCCAGGGCGATGAAGCGCTCCTCGAACGCTCGCGTTTGGAATCCCGCGCGGACCATGACGGCGACCGAGCCCAGCGGAGCCCCGTGATTCCGATGAAGCTCCTCAATGGATTGGGCGACTCCACGCGCCTCGTCCTCACCGTCCCAAAACGTGCGAACCTCCACGTGTTCGCCGGGGTCTGCCTTGGTCCACAGCGTCTTGCCGATGCGGAGCGTGTTTTGCGCGATGACCCCGGAGGCGGCGGCCAGGATGTGCCCCGTTGATCGGTAATTCTGTTCCAGCCGAATGACCTGGGCACCGGGAAAGTCGCGCTCAAACTTCAGGATGTTGCCGATCTCAGCCCCGCGCCAGCCGTAGATGGATTGATCCTCGTCGCCCACGCAGCAAAGGTTTTTATGTTTTTGCGCGAGCAAGCGAAGCCACAAATATTGCACAACGTTCGTGTCTTGGTATTCGTCCACCAGGATATAGTGAAAGCGCGTTTGGTGGTCGCTTAGAATCGCGGGGTTCTCGCGCAGCAAACGCACCTGGTGCAGCAGCAAGTCGCCAAAATCGCAAGCATTCAGGGCGCGCAGGCGCTCTTGGTACGTCGCGTACATCTCGGGCACGCGGCCCCCTGCAAGACGTGTGCGATCCCGCAGCGTGTCCTCGGGGCGCAGGCCCTTGTCTTTCCAACGCTCCACGGTGGCTAGCACGGCGCGAGGGGGTGCGGCCTTTTCATCCAGGTTAGCCTCGGTGAGGATCTGCTTCATCAGGCGCAGCTGATCATCCGCATCGAGAATCGTGAACCGCGAGGTCAGCCCCACGCGCTCGGCATGCGGGCGAAGAAGTCTTGCCGCAAGCGCATGGAACGTGCCGAGGTACCAGCCGTCCACGGGCCTCCCGAGGAGCTTTTGCACGCGCTCCCGAATCTCACCGGCGGCCTTGTTGGTGAACGTTACGGCCAGGATTTGCCCAGGCGTCGCTTTGCCCGTGGCGATCAGGTGCGCGAGGCGCGTGACGAGGACTCGCGTTTTACCCGTGCCCGCGCCTGCCAGAACCAGCACCGGCCCATCCAGCGCTTCCATCGCCGAACGCTGCGCCGGGTTCAGGGCGCGACCGTAGGCGGGGGCTTCATCCTCGGAAGGCGCAGCCGGGGGCGAAGCGGAAGAAAGGGCAACCGATAACGGCACGCGAGGACGCTCCTGGATTCCGAGAAAGGCCAGGGGTGAAGTCCCCCTCCCTCCGGGGATTATAGAGCATGGGCGCGGTCGTGCCTAAGGGGGTGCAGATTCCCCCCAGAGCGAACGGGTGCGTTAACAAGTGAAGGTTTTGGAGCTAACCACCGTGCGTTAAACGCACTGGCGCAAGTTAGTTGTGCGTTTTTTTCTTGACCTTCGGTTAATAACGGAACATAGAAAGGTTTGTCCTGATCAACAGAGCCGTACAACGGCGAAATCTTAAGGAGTTTTAAGCGATGTCGCAAGACCAAGACCTCGATACCTTGTTGGACGAGACGTTCACCCAAGAGGATGTGTTGGAACTCGCCATTCCGATTGTTGCCGCCTATGTGGGGCATAACACGGTAGCGGTTGCCGATCTTCCGGGCGTGATTGCGACCGTCTTCCAAGGCTTGCAGCAGACGTTGGCGTCGGCCAGCGCGCCCGTGCCTCTGCCCAAGCAGGAGCCAGCGGTTCCCGTGAAGAAGTCCATCACGGACGAATATTTGATCTGTCTGGAAGATGGCAAGAAGCTCAAGATGCTGAAGCGCCACCTCAAGAGCGCCTACGACCTGACCCCGGACCAGTACCGGGCCAAGTGGGGCCTTCCGGCGGATTACCCGATGACTGCGCCGAAGTACGCCGAAGCGCGGAGCCATCTCGCCAAGAAGATTGGCCTGGGGCGTGCGCGTCCCGGCCTCAAGGCGAAGTCGTCCACCTAACAGGTTCTGAGGTTCCGCCCTATGACCACGTCGTTGTCGTTCCAAGCGAACACGTTTCGCGCGGGACCGGATGAATCGGGGCACTTTGGAAAATACGGGGGTCGGTTTGTTGCTGAGACGCTGATGCCACTCGTCCTCGCGGTCGAGAAGGCGTATGCGGCGGCGCGAACCGACCCCTCTTTTCAGCGTGAATTGGATTCCTACCTGGAGCATTACGTCGGGCGGCCTTCGCCGCTCTACTTTGCGCCTCGCCTGACGGAAAACCTGGGCGGAGCCAAGATTTACCTGAAACGGGATGAGCTCAACCACACGGGCGCGCACAAAATCAACCACTGCATGGGCCAGATTCTTTTGGCCAAGCGGATGGGCAAAACGCGCATCATCGCTGAAACGGGCGCAGGGCAGCACGGCGTGGCAACGGCCACGGTTGCGGCGCTGTTTAACCTGCCGTGCACCGTGTACATGGGCGAACTGGACATCGAACGGCAAAAGCCCAACGTCTTCCGGATGCGCCTCTTGGGGGCTGAGGTGAAGCCCGTTCGCAGTGGGTCCAAGTCCCTGAAAGACGCGATGAACGAGGCGCTCCGTGATTGGGTCGCGCACGTGGACGATACCTTTTACATCATCGGCACGGTGGGGGGGCCGCATCCCTACCCGATGATGGTGCGCGATTTTCAAGCCGTGATCGGGCGCGAGGTGCGGCAACAGCTGCACAAAGCCGAGGGGCGTTTGCCGGACTCGCTCGTTGCGTGCGTGGGCGGCGGCTCGAACGCGATGGGGCTGTTTTACGAATTTCTCGACGAGCCCTCGGTCCAAATGCATGCTGTGGAAGCCGCCGGTCTTGGCGTTGATACCGGCAAGCACGCGGCGGCCCTGACGGGCGGGAGCGCGGGGGTCTTGCACGGGATGCGGAGTTATTTTCTGCAAGACGCGGACGGGCAGATTCAAGAAGCGCATTCGATCTCGGCGGGGCTGGATTACCCCGGCGTCGGGCCCGAGCATGCGTGGCTGAAAGATGCGGGCCGCGTGACGTATACGTCGGCCACGGACGAGGAGGCGCTGGAGGCGTTTCAGTGGTGCAGCAAGTTGGAGGGGATCATCCCCGCGCTGGAGCCCGCGCATGCGCTGGCCGCCGTTCGTCGCCTCGCGCCCACGTTGCCCAAGGATCATCTGATGGTCGTGAACGTTTGCGGGCGTGGTGATAAGGATATTTTCACGGTCGCCGAACGTCTGGGGGTGAAGCTATGACGGCGGCGTGTTTTTCGTCGCGGCTTGCGGCGCGCTTTGCGGCCCTGAAAGCCGAGGGAAGGGCAGGGTTTGTCACGTTCCTGACGGCAGGCGACCCGGACGCTGCAACCTCGGCCGCGATTCTCGCGGGATTTCCCAAGGCGGGCGCGGATCTCATTGAACTCGGCATGCCTTTTAGCGACCCTATGGCGGACGGGCCAGCAATTCAGGCCGCGAATGGCCGGGCGTTGAAACGCGGCATGACGATCAAGGGTGTGTTGGACCTCGTGCGGGGATTTCGCACCCAGGAGACGACAACGCCGCTGATTCTGATGGGGTACTACAACCCAATTTATGTTCACGGCGGCGCGGCATTCGTGAAGGCCGCAAAAGCGGCGGGCGTTGACGGACTGATTGTCGTGGACCTTCCGCCCGAAGAAGACGCGGAACTGCGCGAGCCTGCCGAGGCGTCGGGTCTGGACCTCATTCGTCTCGTGGCCCCGACAACGGACGCCGTGCGGCTTCCGCGCGTTTTGCAGGACGCGAGCGGGTTTCTGTATTACGTCGCGGTGACAGGCATCACGGGCAGCCAAAGCGCGTTGCCCGCGACCGTACGTCGGGGCGTGAAGGCGCTGAAAGCCAAGACCGATCTGCCTGTGGCGGTGGGGTTTGGCATCAGCGAGCCCGAGCAAGTTGAGGCCCTTGGTAGCATGGCGGAAGGCGTCGTTGTTGGTAGTGCCCTCATCCGCCGCTTGGTTGCGAACCTCGATCCCCACGGTCGTCCCACCCCGAGCCTTGTGCCCGATGTCCTGGACCTCGTGACGACTCTCTCTGCACCCCTGAGGCAGGGATACAGTCAGTCCCGTTAAGATTCCAGCATTCGGCTCTCTCGAACAGAACCTCCCCCTACCTCAACCCGATCGAGGTATTCCCGGATTCGTACCGGCGGAGGCCGAGGTGGAAGACAAGGACGGCAAGGGCCAGCAGGGTTGTGCTCGCGCTAAATTGCCACGCTAAAAAACTCCACGAAAAGTGATGCAGAATTTCCACGGGGAGAAGGGCAATGTACCCCGCCGGAATCACCGACAGCAAAACAACCTTGGCCCAAGGGCTGAAACCGTTTTGGGGGTTGGTCGCGGCAATCAGAAACGCGATAAAGCCTTTCTCGGGCGATTCGTCATCCAAGCCCCAGAACGCGAGGCTGTGGATCGTGAGCCGCGCGGCAACGTAAATCATCCCCATGCTGACGCTGAGGGCCAAGATCAGCGGCAGTTGCGTCAGGCTCGGGCCAAAAAGGGCCAGCATCACAAAGCCCCCCACAATATCGCCGAGGCTGTCCGCCCGCATACGCAGCAACAGTGCCGAGAGCAACACCGATCGAGGGCGAGTTAGGCAAAGATCCAATTGGCCCGTTTGAATCGTGCGGCTCAGTTGGTCGCACCCACCGAGCACCGAAAAGAAAATCCCAAACCCAATGGCGCCAGCGGCGTAAAGAAACGTGACCTCCTGAAGTCCCCAACCCTTCAGGCTGCTGATGCGGGCAAAGAACGCAACCCACAAAAGGAAATACAAAAGGTTTTGCAGCGCCATCAACAGCGCCATGGTCGCGAACACACCTTTGTTGGCCGTGAGGTTGGCCCAATTCAAGCGCAGCGTGGCGACGATCCAACCCATGTCACGCGTCCTCGTTCAGGGCTTTGTTGACCACCCAACGGTGCGTGGCGGCCAGCACAAGCCCCATGACCCCCAGCCAGAAAAGCTGCATCAGAAGGCCCTCCAGCATGCCCGCGCGTGTCGGGTTCAACATCAAGGAACCGGGCACGAAAATGACGGAAGGGAAGGGCGTCAGCATCGCCACCTCGCGCATCAGGGGCGGGAAAAACGCGACCGGGAAAAACAGTCCGCCGAAGGCGTAAATGGACTTGCTGACCATCCAGCTGAGGGGGCGGCTGTAGGACCCGAGGACCTCCACCGTGCCGAGTGCGTACGTCATCATGCCCATGAGGGCGATCCCGAACGTCATGCTGAGGGCCAGCCCAAGCCCGCGCAGGGCCCCGTCGCCCGCCAAAAGTCCCAGCGGCGTAGGCGCGTCCAAAAGGGGCAGGGCGATCGTTCCCACGCCCAGCAGAACAAGGGTGGTCACGAAGTGTTGCCCCATCAGCCATGCCAGCGTGAACCCGACAAGCGAGCAGGGACGGCTGAGCCCTTCGGACAGGCGGCCTTCGGCAATCAGCTGGCCGAACAGGGCAAGGCCCGGACACCCGACGATGATGGACTCGGCCACGGCAAAATAAGCGAACAGGTGCCCCGTCGTCAGGCCCGGCAGGCCCAGTTCCTCAACCGGTGTGATTCGGAAAATCGCGGCCCAGACAATCAGAAGCGTGACGTAGACGATTAGGTTCGAGCCCAACGCCCCCCGATTCCGCAGCGCCTGCCCAGCGCCCATCCTCGCTGCCGCCACGTAGGGAGAGAGGGAAAAAAGAAGGCTTTGCTGCATATGCCACACACGCCTCGCGTCGCCGAGGCCTTCACTTTGCGTGAACCTCTCCCCCAACGCAAACATCCCCCCGAGGGCGTTCGTCATCCTCAAACGACGACGTCAGTCGATTTCCTGTCGAGGAATGGGGCAAAGAATCGGGGGGAGGAGTTCACGAATCTCGTGAAGGCGTGTGCGGGGCAACGTTCTGATAAGCCGGGGCGACGCGGAGGAAAATGCCTGGGGTGGATTCGTATTGGCGCAAAACCGTTTCCACCGCCCCGCTGTCCAAAAGCTGCTGAATCGCACGGTCGAACGTGTGGCGGAGGTGGACCTCGGCGGGCGCGAACTCCCACGTGTTCGCGAAGACGCGCACGGGGCGGTCGGTGGCCATCTCGCGTAACACGCCGGGATTCTGGGTGGTGTAGCCCTCGGCCAACGCGCGTTCCAGAATTGCAAAATCCGCTTTATGCGTAGCAACGCTGAGAGCGGCTTCAGCAACGTTGGACGATGCAGGTAGCTGCAAAGTTTGGGCGCGGGGAAAGTCATCCCGCGCGACGATCTGGGACAGTTCGCCGTCCATCGTCACCACGCGCAACGCGGGATCGTTCAACGCGTGCAGGTCCAGGCTTGGGCCCGACACGAATCGGGGATCATCCGTGCGAACGTAGACCATCACAGGAGAATAGAACGCGCCGATGGAATTGGCTTTGCCCACGGCAGGCGGAAACACGGGCCATGCGCCGCCGCAGAAAACGTCATATTTCCCGGTGCGAAGGTCTTCGGCCACGTTCTCAAACGTTGTTTCGGCGGTCCACAGAATTTTCCAGCCCAGAATCGCGCCCAACCGTTCGGTCAGGTCCACAAAAATTCCCGAGAGAGCGCCGGTGTTGGGATCCTTAGCCACCAGGTTTGCGTAAACAACGTACCCACATCGTACGGTGCCCGTGCGCGTGATCTGCGCCAAGGCCGGCCCCCCTGCGCCCCCAGGGGACGGCGGGAGCCTCTCGGTTTCGCGATGGCCAACAACTGTCCAGGCGACGGCTCCCACCAGAAGCGTTGCCGCGAGAATCCCCGCGATCCATGACAGAAACCCCGACCCTCGCATGGTGCGTATCCTTCCCCCGTGTTGACTGTAAGAAACCTTATACCAAGGGCGTCAATGGCCACGCCAGTGTCGTTTTCCAACCCATCCTGGGTCCCCTTCCGTCGTCCCAGCGGAGGCCGGGACCCCGAGAGGCTGAGAGAGTGTGGATGATCCCCTCGGGATTCCGGCTTTCGCCGGAATGACGATTTTTCGGTGCTGTCCCCCCCCCCTGATAGCGTTACGATGAATCTCGCTCTCTTTGCAGGCCTGATGGGGCGGGTGTTCCGTGCCGCAGTGCCAAGGCGCGGCGGTAGATTTCTCCTCGGGGGATTTTCGATTCCCGTGCAACGGTCGCCACGGCGTCCCGCACGCTTTGCCCGGCTTCGAGGGCGATGGCCAAGCGATCCTCCCATGCGACGGGGGAGAGATCGCTTTCGGAGGTCTGTGCCGAAGGCGATGCGGGGAAGATGACGAGAACATGCTCGCCGCGGGGTGAATCCGGGGCCTTTGCCAGGGTTGTGGCCCAGCCCTCCAGGTGATCCTCGCGTGTTTCCTCGAACATCTTGGTGAGCTCCCGTGCAACGGCCATTCGCCGATCAGGGCCAAGAACGCGGGCGAGGTCTTGGGTCGTCGCCGCCAAACGCCGAGGGGATTCGTAGAGGACAAGGGTTGTCCCGGACGGTGCGGAGGCGAGGTCCGCGAACCAGCGCGTACGGGCCGAGGCGGGGCGAGCGGGGGGGAACCCTAGAAACAGGAAAGGGCCCGGTGGCAGTCCCAGCGTCATGAGCGCGGCCAAAAGAGCGCTGGCTCCTGGTACGGCATGGACGGGATGGCCCGCCGCACGGCACGCTCGCACGACGCGTGCGCCGGGGTCCGAGAGGAGCGGTGTGCCCGCATCGCTCACAAGAGCGAGGGATTCCCCGGCGGCCAGTCGGGCCAGAATCTCCGGAATGCGCGCCTCCTCGTTGTGCGTGTGGCAGGCCAGGCAGGGCGTGTGCAGGTCGTAAGCGGTAAGGAGCGTGCGCGTGACGCGGGTATCTTCGCACAAAAGGGCGTCCGCGCGTCCGAGGACCCAGAGGGCCCGCAGCGTGATATCCCCCAAGTTGCCGATAGGTGTTGCGACGACGTGAAGTCCTGGTGCGAGAGGAGGCAGACCGAGTTTACTTGGCGGGTCTTCTTGGGTACCTTTAAAGAGTTCCCGAGATTCGTGGGCCCAGTCGGGGCCTGTCTTGCGCCGCTCTCTTTTGGCCATAGGGGTTTCTCCTTGCGCGGTTGTGGTCGTCCTGTTTTTGCCGGAGCTCTCGTCGGTTTGCTGATTCTGCTGCTCGGGGGGTGTACGGGCGTGGGGTTCCGGACGTGGGACGTGCCCCCCTCTTACCACGCGGAAGGGCCTTCCGGGAGAATCGTGCCGTCCGTGACGCCGAGGACTCCGGTTTTGGCTCCGAAAGCCCGTGCCGTTGCACGTCCCCCGGCAGAAGGACGGCAGCCACCACCGGCTACATCTCTGAAGGTGGGGATTCTTGTGCCGTTGACGGGACCCCAGGCTCCTCTGGGGCAGGCGCTTTTAAACGCGGCGCAAATGGCCGTTTTTGAGGGGGGGGGAACGGGGTTTGAGCTCTTACCCCGCGACACGGGCGAGACGCATGCGGCAGAGGCGGCGCGGGATGCCTTGGCCGCTGGTGCGCGTCTGCTGATCGGCCCTGTGTTCGCTTCCGATGTCCGTGCTGTCGCGCCGTTGGCGGCGAAGGCCGAGGTGCCGGTGATGGCTCTTTCCAGTGATGTCACGTTGGCCAAGCCCCCCGTGTGGGTCATGGGATTTGCTCCGGCCCCCCAAGTGGCGGCTGTCACGCGCTTTGCCTGTGATCAGGGTCTCCGTCGTTTTGCGGCCGTGATCCCTTCGGGGGCTTACGGTGCCTTGGTGGACCGAGCGTTTGAAACGGCCGTCCGCACCTGCGGCGGTACGGTGGTCGCGCGTGTCACGCCTGCGCGATTCAGCGCCCTCACAGCGGACCGTGCCGGGATTGATGCGCTGTTTTTGCCCTTGGGAAAGGAGGACCTTCGCCGTTTGCACGAACAGCTGTCGGGTCCACCTTGGAAAGGCGTGCGCCTTTTGGGAACGGGTCTTTGGGATGAGCCCGGCCTTGCGGACGATTTTCCCTTCCTGAACGGCGCGTGGTACGCCTCGCCGTCCCAGGCTTCGCGTCTGGCGTTCGTGGAGGCCTATACGCGGGTTTACGGCGCCCCCCCTCCGCGCCTTGCGACGTTGGCCTATGATGCGACGGCGCTTGCGGCGGCCTTAGCACAACGCGGCGGAAGCGTGGATCTTCCCGCCCTGACGAACGTCCATGGTTTCCTCGGGATGGACGGCCTCTTCCGGTTGTTGCCCGATGGGCAGGTGGAACGGGCTTTGGTGACGCACGAAATGAGGCCTCAGGGGGTCCGTCCTCTGGAAGCACCGCTTGCGTCGTTTTCTCCTTGAGTGTTCAGAAATGAGGTCTCTATGCCGGAGCAACCCCTGACGTTTTTGACCGGTGCGACCGGGTTCGTCGGTGCCGCCGTGGCGCGGGTCCTGGAGGCTAAGGGGCACCGTTTGCGGCTTTTGGTGCGTCCCGGCGGGGACCGACGGAATCTGGATGTTCTGACGAAGATTGAGCTGGTCGAAGGGGATCTGACGCAACCTGCCACGTACTACGAAGCTCTTCAGGGGTGTCAGGCGCTGTTTCATGTCGCGGCGGATTATCGCCTCTGGGCTCCGCACCCGGCGGCCCTGTACGCCACGAACGTGGAGGGGACGGCGGCGCTGATGGATTCGGCCTTGGCTCTGAAGATTCCCCGCATTGTGTACACCAGTTCGGTTGCGACGTTGGGGGCGCGGGACAATGGAACCCCGACCGATGAAACCGCAACCCCGTCGTTGCACGCGATGGTGGGGGCTTATAAAGGTTCCAAATTTCTGGCCGAGGAAAAAGTCCGTCAACGCGTTCGCTCGCGGGGACTTCCGTGCGTCATTGTGAACCCGTCAACGCCCATCGGTCCACGGGACATCAAGCCTACGCCCACGGGACGCATTCTGGTGGAAGTGGCGCGGCACAAGGTGCCTGCCTACATCGAAACGGGGCTCAACATCGTGCACGTGGACGATGTGGCCGAGGGGCATTGGCTTGCGTTTGAGCGGGGGCGGGTGGGCGAGCGTTATATTCTGGGGGGCGAGAACGTGCCGTTGGGGACACTGCTCGGATGGATTGCCGAGGCCAGCGGAGCGAAGCCTCCACGCTTTAAGATCCCGCGTCGGGCGCTTTACCCCGCAGCGTACCTTGCGGAGGCGTTGGCGCGTTTTACGGGGCGAGAGCCGTTTTTGACCGTGGATGCTTTGCGCATGGCGGCCCACACCATGTTTTTTTCGTCCGCCAAAGCCGAAAACGAACTCGGCTACCACCCCCGTCCCGCGCGCGAGGCCATTGCCGACGCCCTGAAGTGGTTTCAAGACCACGGGTACTGCTGAACGCTTGCGGCGGGGGAGGGCGGAGAAAATCAGGGCATCCAAAAGAACCGTCGTCCCGGCGAAGGCCGGAACTCCGAAGGGTTGGGCAGAACGTGGGAATGACTCCCTCGGGATTCCGGCCTTCGCCAGGACGACGGAGGGAAACGACGCTTGTTTTTGGGAACTCCTCAACGTAACACTCTTTCGGTGGTGTGATCGTGTACGCGGAGCAAGGCGATGAGTGACACCTCGGAGGTCCGTTTTCAAAAGTCCGTTTTTAACGGCACGGTTTGGATTGTCGGCCTCGGGTTTTTTATCGATGCGTTTGACTTGTTTCTTTACAACGCGCTGCGCGTGGTGAGCCTTCGTGACCTCGGCCTTCAGGCCGATGCCGTCACGCGCATGGGGCTTCTGATCCTGAACGCGCAAGTGGCGGGTGTGGCCCTCGGCGGTTTGGTGTGGGGCGTTTTGGGCGATAAAATCGGGCGCAAGCGGGCGCTCGTCGGTTCCATCCTGCTTTATGCGCTGGGCTCGTTCGGGTGCGCCTTTGTGCAGGATGTTTGGTCCTACGGTGCTCTGCGGCTTCTGACAGGGGTCGGGCTTGCAGGTGAGATTGGCCTCGGCGCGACCCTGATCCTGGAAACGCTGCCCCGCGAAAAACGCGTCTGGGGGATCCTGATTTTTGTGGATCTGGCGTTCCTGGGGGTCATGGCCGCGATGTTTGTTGCGGACCACATGTCCTGGCGCTGGGCGTATGGGCTGGGGGGAGGGGTTGGGTTGCTCCTCCTTCTGGGGCGTGTGGCGCTGTGCGAATCCGGGCTCTTTGCGAAGATGGAGCTTGCCGATGTCCCACGCGGCTCTTTGCGCCTTTTGATGGCGAATCCAAGCCTTCAAAAGCGGCTTTTCTGGTGCATTCTTCTTTTCATGCCCTACTATTGTGCGGCCAACCTTTTGGTGACACTGGCCCCTGAGGTCGCCAAAGCCGTAGGGGTTGTGGGGGAGGTGAAGGCCAGCACCGCGTTGTTGGCGTGGTCGCTGGGGGCGCTGGTCGCCTCGCCTGCGACGGTGTTTCTGACAAAATGGCTGCAGCGGCGCGTGCCGGTGATCGTGCTGTTGATGACCGTGGGTTTGACCGTGACGGCGGTGTATCTGCTGCAGAACCACCCGAGCGCTGTTTCTTTCTACACGCTTTGCGCGTTGGTGGGGGCCTCTAACTTCTACATTATCCTGGCGGTTGTGACGCCCGAGCAATTTGGGACCAACATGCGGGCCACGATGACCTCCTTGGCCATGAACATCGGGCGGGCGACGTTGATCATCACCAATTCGTTGTTCCTTCTTTTTAAATCCCATGACCTCGGGATCCTCGCGTCCACGGGCCTGACGGCCGTGATCGTGTTTGCGATCGGGTACCTCGGCGCGTGGGGAGTCCGCGAGACCTACGCGCACGACCTTGATTTTCTGGAGACTCGATCGTCCAAGGGGTCAGGGCCGGAGCCTGATTGGGCCGTGACGGGCCCCACGTCCCCTGTTGCGCTGGAGCCGAGCGCCGATGCGTGAGCCGTTGGTGGTCAAAGTTTTTAAGCAGCCCCCATGGGGGAATTATCTCAACCGCCCCGACCGGATCCACCACGTCGGATGAAAGGCGCTGAGGCGACACGCAGCGGCCTCGGCCTCGGGGCAAGTCGCGTAGAGTCCAAAGCAGGTGCCGCCGCTCCCGGAGACGCGGGCCAACAGGCATTTGTCCGTTCCCTCAAGGGCTTGCAGGACGCTGTTCACAAGGGGCTCGATTCTGCAAGCAGGCGCAGCAAGATCGTTGCGGCGATCATGCAAAAGCACCGCCAGGGCGGTGGCATCACGCGGGCTCGTCAAAATCGGCGCAGGGGGCGAAAAGGCCCCTTGCCGGGCTTGGTAGACGGCGGGCGTTGAGACCGGCACGCCGGGGTTTGCCAGGACCACAAACACCTCGGGCAACGGAGGGGCCGATGTGATGACCTCGCCCGCGCCCCCCATGCAGCACGGGGCGTCTTCCAGGCAGCACGGCACGTCTTTGCCCAAGCCCTCCGCTAGGCGAGCCAACAGGGGCTTGTCGTTGATCCCCATCACCTCGGCCATAAGGCGCAGTGTGGCGGCGGCGTCCGACGATCCGCCCCCGAGACCCGAGGCCGTGGGCAGGTTCTTGGTCAGCGTCAGCGTGCCCGTCAACGGCTCCCCCACGGCCTCGGCCAACGCTTGGGCCGCGCGGACCACGAGGTTGTTGGCGGACGGTGTGGACACCTCCAACGTCCCGGCCAGGGGACCCGCGAGGCGAAAAGAAAACGTCGGCGAGGGGTCCCAGCGCACCTCGTCCCCGATGGACGCAAAGGCGACAAGGCTGTCAAGCGTGTGGTACCCGTCGTCACGTCGGCCCGTCACGTGAAGGTAAAGATTGATCTTGGCGGGCGCGAAGCGCGACAACGAAGAAGGGAACGGCATGGAACGCAAGGCCTCGAAGGAAACGGTACCGGAGTCCTCTCTTAGCCCAACCGACGCGGCGCGTGAAAGCGCGACGTTGCCTAAGCTCTCGGTCCCCTGTCAGCCGTTGGTCGTGACCGACGATGAATCCGGCCTGCGCCTGGACCGTTTTCTCAAAAAGCGAGGCGGGACGGCGGCGGTTCACGGGGCTTTGCACAAGTGGCTGCGTACGGGCCAGGTCCGGGTGGACGGTCGCCGCGCCGAGGCGGGGGATCGCCTCGAGGTCGGGCAAAGCGTGCGCGTGCCGCCCGCGTTCAGCGCAAGCAGGGACGAGCGGGACGCCGAGGCTCCCCGCACCTTCACGGAGGCCGCGCGGCGTCGGGCGCGGGCGATGGTCCTTTACGAGGACCCGCTGGTGATGGTTCTCAACAAGCCCCCCGGCCTTGCGGCCCAGGGCGGGACAGGGATTCGCACGAGCGTGGATACGTGGCTTGACGCCCTGGTGCCCGAGGGGGCCGAGTCCCCTCGGCTCACGCATCGCCTGGACCGTGCGACAAGCGGGGCGTTGATTGTTGCCCTTACAGCCAAGGCCGCCGCGCACCTGGCGGCGTCTTTCCGCGACCGTCGGGTCAGGAAGCTCTATTGGGGTGTAACGGTGGGCGTGCCCACGCACGCCGAGGGGCGCATCACGCGGCCTCTCGTGCGGCGCGGGGAGCACGTGGTGGAGGATGCCGAATCGCCGAACGCGAAAGAGGCCGTGACGCTCTACCGCGTGGTGGACACACTCGGGGATCGGTTGGCGTTCGTGGCGCTCTGCCCCCTGACGGGAAGGACGCATCAGCTGCGGGCGCACATGGCGCTGGAGGGCACGCCGCTGGTGGGCGACCCGCTCTATGGCAAGGCCGAGGCACAGGTGGGAGGGATTGGTCGGTGTGCGCTCGGCGCGGGGCTGCATCTGCACGCACGCCGCTTGCGCATCCCGCACCCCTCGGGTGACGGATTCGTGGACGTGACCGCACCCCTGTTTCCGGCGATGCAGGCGACGTTTAAGGCGTGTGGATTTACCCATGGCCCGGAGGCGGATACGTGGGTCGAGGAGCCCAGCGCCAACCCCCGCACGATGGGGCCACGTAAGGCGAGGGGGCGTTAGGCGACGAGGGGTTCGAGGGGACGCCTTTTTTCCCCCTGCCTAATGGAAAAGTCTGGCATGCTGGGGCCCCTCCCCCAGTCTGCTCCCCCCGTGGCAGCAAGAACGAGGGTCGGGCCAATTCGGGTCGCAATGGTCTGCTCGACGGCTGCACGCGTAAGGGCGGTAATTTGACGCGCCACACGAGAGCGGGGAGATGGCTGCTCAGTACGCAGATCAGCTGTTGGGGTCGGTCCCTCGGAGAGGTCCGTCACAAGAGCTCGATAGTTCGGTCTATGCCCCCCGTAGCCCTCAACAAAAGCTTGAAAATCAGGGCGCACAGGCGCTTGACCGGCTGGACCAGCCGAGAGACGGCTCCCGCGAACGGTAGGCACAAAAGCGGCAATGCCTATGACAGGAGCTAGATCGGGCTCAATGTTATTACGCATCCATGCACGCACCTCCCGGTGTAAGTCGGCCCGCATACGCGGACTCGCAACGCCGATTCGCTCATACCTGATGTACGTTTCCCTGAAAGCTTCGAGCGCACGTCGTTTTTCCAGGGTAAGGGCACCTGGGTTCCGCATTGCAAAGTTATGCACGAGATCCAAGGCTTGCGGGGTGGTCAACCCTCGCCCCGAAGGATCAATCCTGGTTTGCGAAGGAACAGTGCTAGGCGCAGGGGGCGCGGCGGACTCCTCCTGAAGCGGCGGGACGAGGAGCAAACTGCGCGGGGGGCGATGAGCCTGCGCGGGAAGGGGCAGCGCGGACATTTGTGAGTCGTTAGCCGCCTGGGTCAGGTCCACATGAATGGTGGGGTATAAATGATCCGACCCTTGGGCTTGGTTGATCTCCACAAGCTGCTCACTGAGCGCAAATCCCTTAGGCAGCTCGGCTCCAGCAATGGCCTCAAGGGTTCTCGTCGGTGCCAACACCTCAGCAGGCGGCTCAACCGCTGGAGCGGGTGCCGGACTGGATGATACTGACGGCACTAGCGGAAGCATAACCCTCACGTCCTTCCCTTCGTCGCGGGGCTTGCTAAGCCCCCTATCCTGAAGAATACACCCTCCGAGCTTACAAGAAGCTTAACGCAACAGCAAGATTTTCGGATCGTTTTCCAGGGCTTTTCAACGCCTGAGGGAGATTGGGAGGATCTCTCCCGTTGCGCCGTCGGGCAACCCGCCCCCTCCCTATTAATCACATACGAAACGATCCTTAAGTGTCCGTTAATCGCTTTTTGAAGGCCAAGGGGTGGGTGTTAATGTCATACGTG